>DATFUO010000168.1:0-17679 GCA_035260785.1 Burkholderiales bacterium | reverse complement strand
CGCGCGCGACGGCCGCGAAGCTGCCCCGCCGCATCACTTCGACGAAGGTCTCGAGTGTTCCGGTATCCATGCGGAAATGATACCGCGCCCGCGCCGGCTTACTCTCGGCAATCGCCGGACCTTCGCACCCGTAATCGGGTTTGATGCGCATTTCGCATGAGTGTTGTGCGCAAACGCATCTTTCGGCGGGCGGATGCGATGGCTATAGTCGGCGCCACGTTTCCAATCCAGGAAGCCCAATGCACAAGGAGCTGACATGAACTCGCAACATCCTCTCAAGATCAAGGACGCGGTGGCCGTGGTGACCGGCGCCAACCGCGGCATCGGGCTGGCTTTCGTCAAGGAATTGCTCGACCGCGGTGCGCGCAAGGTTTACGCCGCGGGCCGGGACGTGAAAGCGCTGGACGCCATCGTCGCGCTGGACCGCGCCCGCGTGGTCCCGCTGCAACTCGACCTGCTGGACCAGAAGCAGATCAGGGAGGCGGCCGCGAAAACCGGCGCCATCGATCTGCTGATCAACAATGCGGGCGTCGCCGCTTTCGGCAGCATCCTCAGCGGATCGCCGGAATTGGTCGAGCGCGACATGCAGACCAACTACTTCGGCACGCTCAACGTGATCCGCGCCTTTGCGCCGCAGATCGAAAAGTCCGGCGGCGGCGCCGTCGTCAATCTGTTGAGCGTGGTGTCGCTGGCGAACATGCCGGCGCTGGGCGGTTACTCGGCTTCGAAAGCGGCGTCGTGGTCGATGACCCAGGCAGTCCGTCCGGAACTGGCAAAAAAGAACATCCGGGTTCATGCCGTATTCCCGGGGCCGGTCGATACCGACATGGCCAGGGACCTCGACCTTCCCAAGACCTCGCCGAAGGATGTCGCGCGCGCAGTGCTGGACGGAGTGGAATCCGGTCAGGACGACATCGCGCCCGACTCCATGTCCCGCGACGTGCACGGCGCGTGGCTGAAGGATCCGAAAGGCGTCGAGCGTCAGTTCGGCGCGATGTAGGCGCAATGCGGGGACCAGGACGGAGCTGATTGCAGCGGGCCGGTCCGCTGCAGCTTGATCCTGAAAAAAGAGCAGTGCGCGTGCGTCGGCTGATCGTGATCAAAAGCGGTCAGCGCCCTTTCTGATAAGTCCCGATCAACACCGCCTGCGCGATGATGTGGCCCTTCATCGCTTTCTCCACATCCGGCTTGTGCGGCTTCTTCAGATCGGGCAGCACGGCGTCGAGCGCGTAGAGTTTGTGAAAGTAGCGATGGCGGCCGACGGGCGGACAGGGACCGCCGTAGCCGGTGCGCTTGAAATCGCTGACGCCCTGCAGCGTGCCTGCGGGTAATTCAGCCGGCGACACGCCTTGCGGCAGGCCGGTCGCCGACGCCGGAATGTCGTAAAGCACCCAGTGGACCCAGGTCATCTTCGGCGCGGCGGGATCGGGCGCGTCGGGATCGTCGACGATCAGCACCAGGCTCTTCGCGTTCGCCGGAACGCCGCTCCAGGCGAGCGGCGGCGAAACGTCCTGCCCTTGGCAGGTATGGATTAGGGGAATTTCGCCTTCGTGCGCGAAGGCAGTTGAAGTCAGATTGAACGTCATGGCCTTATCCTCCTCTGCATGGACCGCCTGCAACATCGGCACTGACAGCATCAGCGCCGGTATCAAAACCAGAAATCTAAATGAGATCAATGGATGAATGGTGTCCGGCGTCTATCCAATCAACGTGACTCCTGCTGGGTTCCCCATCGTACTTTGGCTTGCGCCAATGCCTCGTCCCTCACGGCTTTGGCCTCCGTCATACACCCAGGGATGGCTTTGCGCGACCGCTTACGGCATTTCGCTTTCGCATTCTTGTAGTCTGTCTGTGCTTTCGCTCTGGCGGCGTTGTAGTCGGCTTCTTTTAATTGATCGATCGCGGCCGTGGATAGCTGGGTTGGCCTGGCGGGCTTCTGCGTGGTCGGACCGGTTTTGGCGTTCGGCTGCGTTGCTGCGGCAACGTTTTCCGCTGTTACCAACGTCCCACCGGCAAACAGTCCGACGACCAATAGCGAAAGTCTCGCGCGTCTCATGGTTACGTCCCTTCATCAAGTAGCTGTTCGCGGGGTCGGGGTCCCGCAACTGTAAGCCTATCCCGGCAAAGCGGCAAAGCGGGGTCGGACCGCCGCAAGTTTCTGATTCTCCGATCGAAGAGCAGAAAAAAGACCCGATATCGACTCTTGGAGACCCGTTTTCAGGTCGGAAAAGCACCCTATAAAGCACCAGAGGCTCTGTTCCTTGAATAATCTTCGCCGGTCGATCTTGTTTCCCGAGATCATGAATTTCCCCCCAACCCCGACGTCGAAAAAAACGCCAATCGCTGTGAACCGGCCGTGTTGTTGATCGTTAGAGTGCAGGGCAATATGTCATCTGGTTGAGATTGCGAAAGGAGCGCATTCATGAAAAAAATATCGATTGCCGTCGCGATGGCGCTGATTCTGGTTCAGGTCAATGCCCACGCATTCGAGGCGATGGCCACTGTGACAGGAGTATCCCCAATTACGGAACAGGTCAATCATCCGACCCAGCAATGCTGGACAGAGTCACAGCAAGTCACGCAAGTGGTACCGCAGCCGCACAATCCCCTGGGCGCCATCATCGGTGGCGTAGCGGGAGGATTACTGGGCGCGACGGTCGGCCGTGGCAACGGCCGGGTAGCGGCCGCGGCAGTCGGTGCCGGGGTGGGGGCAATTACCGGCGATACGGTAGCCAATCAAAACAGCGGCGCCACCGTGACTTCGACCGTGCCTGTGCAGCGCTGCCAGCAGGTGAACAACTTCGAGCTGGTGACCACGGGCTATCAGGTGACCTTCGAGTATGACGGGCAGCGCTTTTCGACGCGATTGCCGTACAACCCCGGCAACCAGTTGCGGGTCAACGTCGCCGTAACCCCGCGCTGACCCCCTGCCCGCAATGGCGGACGCTGCGACGCGCGCACGGCAGTCGGTTGCCGAAAAATCAGCGCCGGATCGGTCCGACCCGCTTCGAAACGAGCCGTCTGTTTCGGCTATTTCCACTATGCGTTCAAGAGTCGAATACTGGAGACAACATGCGTAAAATCATCGCTGCTTCATTTGCCTTCGCGCTGCTTTTCCTTGCGTCCGCGACAAGTTATGCCGCCGACGTCAATTGGCAAACGGTCAAATCGGATGGCTGCGGCGGATTCACCGTGAAGATGCCCGGCACCCCGAAGGAAGAATCCGCCAACGAGAAGGACGTCATCCTGCGTACGTACTCAGTCGAGTGGCCCGAGGGTAATTTTACGGTTGCATGCATCGTGTACTTACCCGGCGCAAAAGTGAACGTTCAAGACGAACTCGCCACCAATCGGGACAATTTCAACAAGGAATCCGAGGCGACGCTCATTTCGGAGGCGACGATGACGCTGCAAGGCGTTCCCGGTCTTGATTTCACTTCGGAAAGCATCAAGCATAAAACCAACTACCGAGTCAGGGTTTACGCTGACGGAAACCGCGTGTACATGGTTTCGGCGGGCGCGAGGAAGGGACACGACGAGATCATAAAAATCGAGCAGTTCCTCGGCTCCTTCCACTTGACCGGTCGCTGAAATACGAGGGGTCGAACCGGGATCAAAGGGTAGCAGAACGCGTCAGAGCAGTCAGGGTCAGAGCAGTCAGGGTCAGGGCTATACTTTATAGTCACGATCCACCGTGCCATGAAGTTCAACGGGTCCACTCGGAAATCACCTAGTAGATCGCGAGTGAATCCGTCAGCCTGACGCCTTCCCTTTCCTTCGACGGGCGTGCCGGGCTACAACCGCCGGCGCCCGAATTCCGAGTCAGAGCAGGATCAATTCTTCATCGCGATCGGGGAGTTGCAGACGGTTGCCACGACCCGGCCGTAGCCTGGTGCGCCTGCGTCTTCAGGGCGGAAGAAGGCGGGACCGTTTTGCATGCTGTCGGCCCATACCGTGGCGCCGCTGCCCAGTGCATCGGCATGCAGGCTCCACTGCTGGTAGCTGACCGCGCCGGCCTCACAGTCCACAGCCATCAACATGAATCGGGACTTGTGTTCGTAAACGCCCTGACCCATGTCGTTCGCGTGGGCGAAGTTCTCCAGTATGCGAACCTGGATGGTGTTGTCGGTTCCCTTGATGATGCTTTGGGAGTCGACGAACACTTGCTCCTCGGCGGAGGACGACACCATGCTCCACTCGGCGGCCAAAGCATTGACGGAAACCGCGGCGAGGAAGGTGGCAAACAGGGATTTGAATTTGGTCATTGCGATACTCCTTATGAGATCCGCTGACCGAAAGGGATCGGCCGGCGCCCGGCTAATAAAAAGCCGGTTGTTGCAGTGCCATATCTTCCTCTTATCTTTCAGGAATGATATGGGGTGGATCGCATTGGTGCTATGCAATAAATGCGCTGAATGCGGCGACATTACTGAAATAAAAGGTCCGGTGCGCCCACTCTTCGCGGGTCAGGATTGCCGGGGCTTGCTTTCTGCCTTCAGTCAGACGATCCGCGACCCGCGCATCCAGCGGAACTTTCGCCCGAAGCGGTAGTTGTCTCCCTCGACGCTCACGATCAGCGTTTCGCCGGGGAACGTCGCTTTCTCCCGAATCTGTTCCAGAACCGCGGCGGCGCGGCGCTTGTTCTGCGTTGGGAAAATCCCCGAGGCAGTGAAACCCAGCACGTAGCAGATCCGGTCGGGGAAGTGCTCGACGCGCTTTTTCACGAAGTAGGCTTTGCGCAGACCGGCAATCGATCGGAGTTGCGCGCGCAGTTCGGCGAGCGCGTCGCCGGACAGGGCATGACGGTCGAATTTGTCGGAAATCAGCAGTTCGTTGCGCTCCTTGTGCGCGGCCCGTTCCAGGTCGGCGCGCGCGACGGCGCGCGTGTTCCATGCATGCGCCTGTTCCTCGCGGCCGTGGCGCCAGTGGTAATCGCGCAGCGCTTCGGCGCCGCGTACGATCCTGTCCTCGTCCAGTTCCATCGCGCGCTCGAGCAGCGCGTCGCCGGCGGCGTCGTCCCGGTTCAGCATGTGGATGCCGAGGTTGTAGCACAGCACCGGATCGTCCGGATTACGCTGGTGCAACTCGCGCAACTGGGCCAGGGCCTTGTCGGGTTCGTTCCCGAAGCCTTCGGTGAGCATCGCGCGATCGAATGCCTCTTGCGGCGTCAGTTCGGCGCCGCCGTCGTGCTTAGCGTCCAGTTCCGCAAGCCGGCGGCGGCCTTCCTGAACCTCGCGATGGCGCGCGGCCCAGGAGGACTGGATGTTCTCCTGCCAGCGGCGGTCCAAGGCTTCGGTGATGCGCGCCAGCGCCGGGCCCAGCAATCGGTCGGCAGCCTGGCCCGGTTCCGGCGACGCGAGATGCGGCGACTCGCCGATCGCCTTGAGCCGTTCCGTCAATGCCGGATGCGTGTCGTCCGAAGTGGTGGTGCTTGCCAGCGCCTGCTGCAACCATGTCTGGCTCGCGGCGTCGTCGAGTTCGGTGGCCACGCCCGCGGCCATGCCGGCATAGGGCGTAAAGCCGGGTTGCGGCACCTCGTCTGCCTGCCGGTAGATGTGCGACCAGTAGCGCTCGTCGAGATAGCTGCCGATCACGCTGACGCTGGTCAGCGCCTGCGCGGCGGCGGCCGGCGAGGTCAGGCGCGCGGAGGTAGCGTCGGCTTCGTATTCGTTGGCGCGCGCCAGCGGAAACGAATACGCATTGAAGTACGGTGCGTACCAGTGCAGAAACGGCTTGAACAGGAAACCGCCATGGCTTTCTGTCTGCTCCAGCGCCGCGATCAGCCGGCTCCAGCGCAGGCGCTGGCGGTAGATCCAGTTCGACACGCGGCCGTGTCCTTTGGCGAGGTGACCGAACTCATGCGCCAGCACTGCCTTGAACTGCGCCTCGGTGAGCGACTTCATCAGCGGCAGGCCGATCAGCAGATAGTTGCGGTGCCAGCCGAACACGCCCAGCCGCGGCGCCTGCACCACGCCGGCGTTGAAGTCGTCGTTGACCAGCACCTTGTGGAAGCGCGGGGCGCCGAGCTTTTGCTGCAACTCAGCGATTATCGCAAACAGGGCCGGCGCATCCTGCGGGCCGATCTCCTCGCCATCGGGCGGGGGAATGCGGACCCAGAGTGCCTTCAGCACGACCCAGAGGAAGAAGCCGAGGATCACGATCAGCTTCACCGCCACCGCCTTGAACACCAGCAGCGATGCCGCCAGCGCAACCAGCAGCGCCAGGAGGATCAACAGGATCGCGCAGATATAGGCGTTGCCCAGCAGCGCGAGCAGCAGCACGCGCAAGGCGTAACTGCGCGGCCGGCTCCGCGCTACCTGCTCCAGCCGGAACACCAATGCGTCGAATTCCTGCTGTGTCATGTCCGCCTCCCTGCAACCCGGTAAATTGTCATCCTCCGGGGTCGTTCCGTCCAGATACCGCGGTTTCGGGATAGCCCGGTTCCCTATAACATCGGCATGACGAATGCCGGATCCATTCCCGAGACTTGCCGTGTAATCTGGGCAACGCGCGATCCGGTGCGGGCGTGCCGCGGAAAACGCTGCCAACAAGAAAGGGAAGCCGTATGAACCAGGCGCTTGCATTCGACCACATCCATCTGATCAGTCGCGACGCGAGGGCGGCCGCGAACTGGTACCAGGAAATGTTCGGGGGCGAGATTGCCGCGGAACAACCGAACTTGCGCGGCGCGCCGCAGATCGACGTGCGCATCGGCGGCGTCACGCTGGTTATCCGCGGCCATCGGCCGGGGGAAGCGCCGGTCGCCACCAAACCCATGCAGCATTTCGACGGGTACTCCAGTCACGACGAGTGGGGGACCGACCACTTCGGTTTCGCCTATCGCGGGGACCTGCGGGCATTCTGCGCGGAGCTGGAGAAAAAGGGCGTGCGCATGGCGGTGGAGCCGTGGGAATTCAAACCCGGCCTGGTGCTGTGCTATGTCGCCGCGCCCGATGGCGTGAGCATCGAAATGATTCAGGCGAAGGAATAGTCGCGGGATAAGGCGAAAAATTCCCGCCCTTTGGTATGCAGCCGCAGTCTCGGATTTGTCGAACGCATCGGGTACTCCGCGTGGCGTGTTCGTGCGTCGCCATGAGTTGACCGATGTCGGGCGATTCCGGGCCATGATCGAACGGTGAAAGGCAAAACTTGATCCCGCGCGTTTCCCTGCTCGGCGCCCCATCGATCCTCTACAATTTGGTATCTCTACGGCCGGGGCGATTAGATATGCAGAAACTGAATGGCGTATTCGATAACCGGGACACGATGCAGCGGGAAGCCTGGATAGATGGCGAGATGGCGGCGCAGTGGCCGGCGGCAATGTGCGAGGACATGACGCAAACGCTGTTGCCGTGGGAACGCGCGGTACTTGAAAAGCCATGGGGCTATTACCCGGATCCGCCTCGCGCGCCGTCATAGAACACTTCCCCGGCGCCGTGGCATCGACTTGTCAACCGCAAGATCAGGTGTTGGCGCAATGAAAGGCGACACACCGCACTACAAAATATCCACAGTTCCCGGAATGAAACCAGTCAGCGCGGCGCCTTCAATCCGCCGAGCTTGCCGACCAAGCCCTCCGCGAGGCGATCGAATAACGGCGGCTCGGAAACTTCCTTCGTGATGATGACCTCACCGAGTTGGAATCTTCGGGCAAGCTCGGTGCGCGAACATTCGAGCGTGGTTTTGCCGTGCCGGTCTACAAAGAGAAAGCGGGATTTGAGCGGGCTGACATAGGACAGTTTTGCCAGCCTCGGCTCTTTTTCGCCTTTGGCACGAATTGCCACCCACGTCCCCGGTGCAAGATTCTCGGGAAGTTTGACCTGGCCGGTGGCGCGTTTTGCCTGCGGAGTGCCTCCTCCGAGCTGGGCCGTGAAGTCTAGATCGTCGACCTGGACTTCGCCCTTGCCGAACGGATTATTGATGGTAACGGCTGCGCTGAAATCCACCGGCGCCGGATTTGCGGCTTTGGCTTGCTGTGTCGGGGGCGGTCTGACCGGGGGCGTCGGGAGCGGCCGAACGGCTTCCCTGGGCGCAGGCACCGGTGCGGCGACGGGCGCCACATTGACAGGCGGCGTCGGAGCCGGCGGTTTGGGAGGTGGAGCCGGGACCGGTCGTGCTACCTCCATGGGCGCAGATGCCGGTTGCGTGACCAGTGGCAAATCAAAAGAGGGCAAGTCGAAAGGCATCGGCGCCACTGGTTCCGCAGGCGGTATCGACTCGGGTCGGACAGCTTCACTGAGGGAAGCTGCGGGTTCCACGAAAGGGGGCAAATCAAAGGGCATCGGCGCCGCCGGTTTGTCGGCGTGCGTCGGCTCGGGACCAGCCGCTTCCATGGGCGCAGGTTCGTCGACAGGCGGCATTTCAAAAGGTATCGGGGCGGCCGAATCGGCAACAGGCGCCGGTTCCAGCCGAATTTCTTCCAGGGACGCGGGGGCAATTTCGGCGACTGGCGCCGGCTCCACAGAAGGCTCGTCAACGGACGGCAATTCCGGTTGCACGGGGCTGTCCGCAATGCTTGCCTCGAGGGGTGCAGGCGCCCTGGGTTTTTCGGTCTTGCCGATGAGCTCGGAATGGAGCTTCCTCATTTCGGCGAAAAACCCCAGGCGCGCGGAATCTTCGACGCCGGCGGTCTTCAAGCCGTCGGTCAGGCGCTTGAGCAATACCGGCACGAGCGTAACCGCCTTGCGGCGTTCATCCTGCGTGTCTTTGGGTTCGACACTCGAAATGAGCAGATCCATGGTTTCGAGCGCGTTCCTCCAGGCATCGCTGTCTTCGCCGTCCGTGACCTGGATGACCAGCAGCAGCTTGATCCATTGCTGGACCAGGAACTCGACAACCGGGCGCGGAACCGCGCGATCCCGGATGCGAACCTTGATCTCCGCCTGCGCAACGGTCTTGGCGAGAGCGAGGCTTTCCTGCTGCTCCATCTGTGTCGCAGTGGACCTCGTCTCCTGTTCGACGCGCTGGTCCTCCTCCGTGATCAGCGTCACCAGCCGCTCCCGCACGACGGTGAAGATCTCTATGTTGTCTTCGAACCCGTCCATGAGTTCCTGGAGGATGGTCTCCAGGCGCCCAAACAGCGGATTGGACGCGTTGACGTTCGCAGGCAGGCGCGACGAAATTTCGCCCAGAGTGTCGAGCATCTGCCGGGCCGGATGGTTTTTTCTGGAGAAGAACGACTTGTCCGCAATTGCGACCTTGAGCGTCGGGATCTGCAGCCGGCCGATGAGGCCCTTCACGCCGATGGGGATCTTGGGATCATCGAATAGTTGATCGAAAAGCAACGCCACGATATCCAGCGTCATGGAATCCATCTGGTTCATGCCGGCGCCCAGACTGCTTCCCTTCAATTCGCGCAGGACATTGGTCGTCTCGGGCTCGCCGGTGATGATCGCCCGCACCGGGCTGCCATCCGATGCCGCACCTGGGTTGGCAAGCTGGATGCGCGTGAGGGACTGCAAAAGTTCCGCGCCCTCGAGTATCGCGTGACCGCCTTGCGCTTGCGTTCCCGCGACGGGTATGCCGTCAACGGGCGGGCCGCCCGATCCGGCGGCGGCAACTTGTAACGGCGCGCCCGTTCCTCCTGCAGCGCCGGTCTGGGCCCTCGCCTTGAGATTGCCGGCGACCAGATTTTGCAATACCGAAAAAAAGTCCTGCTCGCCGCCGGTTGCGCTGTCTTCTGCAGGCGCGCCGGCATCGGGTTTCCCGGCGGGGGACCCCTTGTCGCGTGACTGCCGGCCCGCGCTGCGGATTTTGGGAAGGATGGAATTTTCCACCAGCACCGCATTCACGTCCTTGTAAATGGCGCGGACGTCGTCCAGCACATAATCGTCGAACAGTTTGAGCAGAACCATCCGCACATCGAGGTTCGAATCGATCTGATGGCAGGTGCGCATGTACGCATCGCAGATCGCTTGCGGAGTGAACGGGTTGTCCTCCGCCTGGAGGTTGGCATCGCCGAGCAGCACCCCCACCCGCTGGTCCAGGGCAACGAGTTCCTCCTCGCAGTACTGGCGCAGCTTGTCCGCCATCGCGTTGAACCTGAGCGTTTCGTTCAGGTCGTCTTCGGCCACCAGCTCCAGCTCGAGCGAAGACAAATCGATGTTGGCGAAACTGTCGCCTATTTTCTTCACCCGGTTGCTGCGCTCCTGGAATTCACGCAGATAGCGCATCCGGAATTGCGTCGCGATGGTGTCGCGCTGCGCGAGCACCTTGTTCCTGGTTACCGTGTAGAGCTTTTGCGCTTGCGGATCCCGTGCTTCACCGGCAAGCGCCGAAAGAGCGTTGTCCGCCTTGTTCAGCATGCCGGCCAATGCCTGGTCCAGGCGCCCACAGACCAGGTCACGGCACTGCGCCAAAAGGCTGTCGAACGACGTTGCTTGGGGCATTACAACAACCGGAGCCGAGAAGAATAAAAGGAAAAAAGGACGCTAAATTCCAGCTTCTCGTGCGCGGCCAGGGGCGAGCGAGCTGGATCCGAAGTGTCGCTTATGCATGAGCTCTACGAGACGTTCTCTTGGCACTGGGATAGGGTCGGGAGGAGCCAATATCATGGCTATTGTGCCCGAATGAGGCCATTAACGACACGCCCAAATCGAGCGTGGCCGGATATCCGGCCGCGTTCTTTCCCGGAAGGCGGGGCGCGATTCTGCCTCGACGCAAGCCAGGCGGCCGAGCGGCCGAAGTCGAACCGGAACCCGATTGAGGGCATAGCGCTCGGGGAACAGGTCGCGGATGAACGCCGTGTCGATCGCGCCATCGATGACGGTGTGCGCGACGAGCGGCGCGAGCTTGTCGGCCGAGCGCCGCGTCACGCACGTCGTGTAACCCTCGCGCGCGAAGCGCCGGGCAATCGCGCCGCCGGTCGCGTTGCCCGCGCCGACGACAAGGCACACGCCTTTATCGGATTTCGCGTTCGTGAGCGTTACTCCTTATTGCAGGGGCGTGCGGAACAGGTGCGAGTTCATCCGCCCCGGGGCTCATCGACTTCCACGCCGTCGCAAGTGGATGGCTCGACGGGAACAGCGCGCGCCTCACTGCTTCATCTATCTACGCCTCGAAGACGATGTCTTTGCCGACAAAGCGGCCGATCTTGTCGCCGAGGGATCGACCGGAACGACTTCGCAGGCGATGCCGGACTCTTCCAGGAACAAGGCGACCGTCAGGGGATTCGGCGTGAGATAAAAGCGAAAACGGATCAAGACCGTCTCCTTTCAGTTATTGGTTCCGGACGTCAGGGGACGGGGACGGATTGTGCGCTTCCAGTGCGCACGCGCCAATATGGACACCCGATTGACCGAACCGCCAATCGGGTGCCGGGTTCTCGAAAGTGGCGCCGAACCTGCGCCGCTACGATCGGTGCCTGTCAGATTTGCGCCATGCCACCGTCGACGAACAATTCCGCGCCATTCACGTAACTGCTGTCGTCGCAGGCCAGGAAAGTGACAGCCTTGGCGATGTCGTCCGGCGTGCCAGCGCGGCCCTGGGGTGTAACGGCCACCATGCCATCGATGAAGCCCTTGATCTGCTCCTCGGTCAGGCCGAGCAGCGAGAATCCGGGCGTGGGCACGACGCCCGGGCTGACCGCGTTCACGCGGATTTTCCTGTCCTTGAGGTCCACGGCCCAGCCGCGCGCGAAGTTGCGCACCGCCGCCTTCGTGCCACTGTAAATGCTGAAGGCCGCAAAGCCCTTGCTGGCCACAATGGAAGCGTTCAGGACGATCGTCGAGCCCAGCGGCATCAGCGGCAGCGCTTTCTGCACAGTGAACACCACCCCCTTTACATTGGTGTCGAAGATCTGGTCGTAATGGTCCTCGCTGATCGAACCGAGCGGCGCGATCTGGGCGATGCCGGCATTGACGAAGATCGTATCGAGCCGGCCCTTCTGCTTGCCGATCGTGTCGTACAGCCGATCGAGGTCGGCCAGCTTCGAAACGTCGCCCTGCACGCCGGTTACGTTGCCGCCGATCTGCTTCACCGCGGCATCGAGTTCCTTCTGGCGCCGGCCGGTGATGTAGACGTGCGCGCCTTCCGCGACGAATCGCTTCGCGGTGGCGAGGCCGATTCCGCTGTTGCCGCCGGTGACGAGTGCTACCTTGTTGTCCAGCCTTCCCACGTTGATTCTCCTTAGGTTTTCCGCGCGAGGCGGAAGGTTATTTATGTAGTAAATGATACATATCGTGGCGCAAGCCTAAGCGGTTTGCCTCGGCGCGTCAAATAATTTAGTATTGATCGCTATGAAAATGACCCAAAACCCCGTCCTTGCTGTTCGCGGGCGGCCGCGCGCCTTCAACCGCGAACGTGCGCTGCAGCGTGCGACCGACGTGTTCTGGCGCAAGGGCTACGACGGGGCGTCGCTGAGCGACCTGACATCTGCCATGGGCATCAATCCGCCCAGCCTGTATGCCGCGTTCGGCGACAAGGAAACGCTGTATCTCGAGGCCCTGGAGCACTACGTCAATGGCGCCGCTTGCCGCAAGGCGGTCCTCGACGACGCGCCGACGGCCCGCGCCGCGGTCGAGGCCTTGCTGATGCGATCGGCCACGGCGCTGCCCGAAATCGGCCTGGGCTGCATGCTGGTGACTTCGGCCGTCAATGCCTCGTCGCCTAAAGTCCGCAAGACGCTGACCGCCTGTCGCGCAGGCGTGGAAGCCGGCCTCAAAAAACGCATCGAGCGCGGCGTGCGCGAAGGCGAATTGCCGACGGGAACGGATGCCGCGGGTCTCGCGAAATTCTACGAAACCGTGATGCAGGGCATGTCCACGCAGATCGCCGACGGCGTAGCGCCCAGGGTTTTGCAAACGATCGTCGCGAATGCCCTGCGAGCCTGGCCGGAAAAGAAATCTTCGAAGCGCAAGGGCGCGTGAAACGGTCCCTGCTGCGCGCGCTGTCCAATTCGCATCCATTTGTTTCCGTACTGGCCTTGCGTCTCAAGGCGTCGACGAGTTTGCTCCCGGCTGCCCTGAAGTCCGATTTGTGCTGTTGACCCGGGCGCGTATCGACCGGAACGAGCACGAAGGCAGCGCGGCTATGTGTGCAGGCGTACCGAAGCCGTTTCGCTTTTCAGGTAAGATTGTGCCTATCCAAGTGGTGTGTCGGCCCCGCCGGGAAAGACAATGCCGAGGGCGGCAGGTACTGGAATCGTCCGCTAAGAAAGCATTGGTGCAGTGGATGTTCAAGTTCACGCATCAGTGCAATCGCTTGTCCATTCGCGCTGCGTGACCGGCCGGCGCAATAGCGCCGCACCAAGGACGGCCCGCCGCTCCAGGATTCTAGGCAACGTGCCATGCCCGATTCCACGCGACATCACGCGGGACCGGCCGGCGCCTCCTCTCACAGCAACGGTCAGGGAAGCGCCAGCGGTTCGCGCCCATCGGCGACTTCCAGATTTTTCGGCGGGCGGGCAGTCGCGTTCGTCGTACTCACCCTGTCGCTCGCCCTCACGATACCTTGGTCGATGCGCCTTCAGGCATTGCCGGGTTTCGGCAGCGCGGTCGGCGAAACTGGTGCGATGTTCTTCGCCGCCGGCGCCGTCATCATCAGCCTGTTGCTCTTCGCGCTGGTCTGGAGCCTCACTTCCACCCGGTTGCGCGCGGAGGCGCTCGCGCTGGAAATGACCCGCGGCCTGCGGGAAAGCGAAGCGCGCTTCAAGAGTCTCGCCAATCTATCCGCCGACTGGTACTGGGAGCAGGACGAGCACTATCGGTTTACCGAGCGCAGCGGCGGCGGCCGCGGATGGTCGAAAGCGGCGATCGCCAATACCATTGGCAAGACCCGCTGGGACCTGCCCGGCGCCGGCATGAGCGAACAAGACTGGGCGGCGCATCGCGCCGTACTCGATGCGCGCAGGCCGTTCAAGGACCTGACCTTCAGACGTTCGGACGCGGGCGTGTTGCATCACATCTCGGTGAGCGGCGAACCGATCTTTGACGAACAGGGCATCTTCAAGGGTTATCGCGGCATCGGCAGCGATATAACCGAGCGCCTCCAGCGCGACCAAGACCTGCTGGAAAGCGAAGCACGCTATCGCAATGCGTTCGACGCTGCCGCGATCGGGATGGCCATCGTCTCCCTCGACGGCAAATGGCTTCAGGTCAATTCGCATCTGTGCCGTATGCTCGGTTACAGCGAACCGGACCTGAAGAAGCTCACGTTCCAGGAGGTGACCCACCCGGACGATCTGGAGGTGGACCTCGATTACGTAGAGAAGGTATTGCGCGGCGAGATCCCCAGCTACCAGATGGAGAAGCGCTATTTCCATCGGGACGGCCATGTCGTCTGGGTGCTATTGAGCGTATCGGCGGTGCGGGGGAACGACGGCGCTCCATTGCACTTCGTTTCCCAGGTCCAGGACATCACGGCGCGAAAACGTACAGAGGCGGAACTCGCCGCCAACCGCCGCTTCCTGGCCGACCTGATCGATGCGATTCCGTTGCCGCTGACTGTCAAAGACGACAATCGGCGCTTCGTACTCGTCAACGAGGCGACCGGCCGTCTGCACCAACGGCCGGCCGGCGAATTCCTCGGCAAGCTGGACAGTGCCTTCTATCCGGCCGAACGCGTCAGGCAGGTCTGGGCCGAGGACGATACGGCGATCGACAGCGGCACGGCGCTGGAGGAGGAACAATTGTTCCAGACCATCTCGGGCGAGATGCGCTGGGTCGTCAAGCACAAGCGCAGGATCGTATCGCCGGATGGCCGGCGCTGGCTGATCACCGCGCTGTTCGACATCACCGGGCGCAAGCTTGCCGAAATCGCGCTGACGCAAAGTGAAACGCGTTTCCGCGCGCTGACCGAAATGTCCTCGGATTTTTACTGGGAGCAGGATGAAAATTTCCGCATTACCTCGATGTCGGCGGGAGTGGAGAAATCGGTGGGGATCGATTCGCAATGGCACATCGGGAAGACCCGCTGGGAAGTGCCGGGCATCCTGCTCTCCGACAAGGAATGGGCCGCGCACAGGGCGATACTGGAAGCGCATCAGCCATTTTCGGAATTTACGTACGAACGAATCGGCCGCGAAGGCGATACGCGATACTTGAGCATAAGCGGGCAGCCGATCTTCGATGCACAGGATAACTTCATCGGCTATCGCGGCATAGGCAGGGACGTGACCGCCGCGAAAGTCGCCGAAGCACGCATTCAGTACCTTGCCTATCACGACAGCCTCACCGCGCTGCCCAACCGTTCAAGTTTCAGCCTGATCCTGAACCCCGGAATTGCCCGCGCGCGCCGTGACGGCAAGAATCTGGCGGTGCTGTTCATCGACCTAGATCGCTTCAAGAATATCAACGACACGCTGGGGCACGACGCCGGGGATACGTTGTTGCGGGAGATCGGAAACCGGCTCAGGCACTGCGTGCGCCAGGCCGACACCGTGGCCCGCCTCGGGGGCGACGAGTTCGTCGTCCTGCTGCAGGATATAGGCGAGCCCGCGAATGTGGCCATGGTGGCGCACAAGATCCTTTTCGAACTCGCCAGCTCGATCGACATTCTCGGGCAGGAACTCCGGGTCACGGCCAGCATCGGCATCAGCATCTACCCGCAGGATGGTCAGGACGAGCAAACGCTGATGAAAAACGCGGACATCGCGATGTACCATGCCAAACAGGAAGGCAAGAACAACTTTCAGTTCCATTCCGAGCAAATGGACACCCACACGCTGGCGCGGCTGGCGCTGGAGTCAAGCCTGCGACGCGCGCTGGAGCGCAACGAGTTCCAGCTGCATTACCAGGCCAAGATAAACCTCGGCACCTCCCGCATTACCGGCATGGAAGCGCTGCTGCGTTGGCAGCATCCGGATCTTGGAATGATCCCGCCCGCGCAATTCATCCCGATTGCCGAAGAGATCGGTCTGATCGACTCCATCGGCCAATGGGTGATCAGGACCGCATGCCAGCAGAACAAGGCCTGGCAGGACCGGGGCTTTGCGCCGATGCGTGTGGCAGTCAATCTTTCAGCGCGCCAGTTCAACGACGAAAACCTGGTAAAGAGCATTGCCGCCATTCTCGCGGAAACGCGCATGGATCCGACATGTCTGGAGCTCGAGATCACCGAAAGCATGATCATGCACAACGTAGTCATGACGATGGAGAAGCTGACTGCGCTCGGGAACATGGGCATCCGCATTGCCATCGATGATTTTGGAACCGGACATTCTTCCCTTGCCTACCTCAAGCGGTTTCCCATCGATACGCTGAAGATTGACCGGTCTTTCGTAGCCGATCTTACAAGGAGCACGGAAGACAAGACCATCACGGCCGCCATCATCACGATGGGAAAGAGCCTGGATCTGATCGTGGTGGCCGAGGGTGTGGAGACCCGGGACCAGCTCGATTTCCTGCGCGCGCACGGCTGTGACGAATATCAGGGTTACTACGCCCACAAGCCCGTGCCGGTGGATGAGTTCGCGCAATTGCTGCAAATCGAGATGGATCGGCTTCTAATTGCTCCGACCTAGTACCCGGCGGTTTCCTTCTCAAGTGTCCGCGCCATGCTCATGGAATGACCCGGTCGCGCCTGAACTGCGCAAACATGCGCAGGAACATTTCCTGCGTGTCCACCATGTCGTGGAATCCAAGAAGGCGTGCCCGGGTCGTGCTTGAAACGATGTCGTAGTCCGAATTGAAAACGGACTCGGGATAGCCCCACGCGACTATTTCATCGTAGCGGTGCGGCTTCAAGCCGTGTTTCGAAACGATGCCGTCCCACACCGGCGCCTTGTCCGCCATCAGATCCTTCAGGCCCATGTGCCGCGGCGGGGCGAGTTCCATGCCGAAGAAGTCGGCGAACTGCGGCCACACATTCTGCCAGCGGATGAGATCGCCGTTGGTGATGTTGAAGGCCTGGTTGGCCGCCTTCGGTGCGGTCGCCATCCAGGTGATGCCCTTCGCGAGCAGGGCCGCGTCGGTGGCCTGATAAAGCGCGGAATAGGCCCCCGGTTTTCCCGGAAAACTCAGCGGCAATCCCAGTTCCTTCGAGATAACGGCGTACACGGCGATCGCCAACGTCAGGTTCATCGGCCCGCCGGTCGAGAAGCCGCAGACGGCGTGTGGACGCACCGCGGACCAGGTCCAGTGCCTGCCTTTCTGGCGCTCCTCGAGGAAATCCTGCTGGTTATAGTAGAAGTTCGGCGGCATGTGGCGCGGATCGTCTTCCACGGCGGGTGTCTTGAAGGGGCCGAGATGATTGCCGTACCACTTGGTGCCTTCGGACAAATGCACGTGCTCGAGTGCGGGCGAAGCGGCCTCGATGACGTCGACCAGATTAACGAGCATGGCGGTGTTCGCTTCCACCAGTTCGCGCGGATCGGTGCGCTCGATGTAGGCCACAAAGAATACGTGGGAAATATCAGTTAGAGACGCCAGCTTGCTCCGGCAATCGACACGGTCGAGCAGATCCACCGGGATGTGGGTGTAACGCCCCGGCAGGTTCGGCTTGCGGCGCGACAGGGCGACGATGTCCCAGCCGCCCTGCTCGAGCAGGTGGGTGATGAGATAGCTTCCGACCAGGCCCGAGGCGCCGGTAACGATGGCTCTGCGTTTTGTCATGACAGTAATCGATCCAGAGTAAGGAAATTAAATGACGACCGAACGGTGGCCGAAGCATCTCGGGCTTCGGCACGTTCCTCGATCGTATCGACGCGATCCGGGTAGAACGCGAGATGATGCTTGATCGCCG
>DATFUO010000167.1:0-2658 GCA_035260785.1 Burkholderiales bacterium | reverse complement strand
GGCGGGCAACCGCCGAAGTCAACGAGAGCTACGACGCCGAATCCGACGTCGGCCTTTCGCTGGCAGGCGACTGGTGGGCGAACGACCAATGGAACTTCGAAGTCGCCACCGACACGTCCAGCAACGACATTCCGCTGCAGGCCCGCAGCACCGGCGTGCGCGGCTGGTCGGTGCGTACCGGTGCGACTTACCGCGTCAGCGAATCGCGCGGCTTCCATGCCGGCGTGCAATACATCGATTTCAACGATGGCAACCGGCGTGAAATCCTGAGCGGCTCGGCGACCCAGCGCCTGATCACAGGCCCGGTCTACAAGCTCAGCGGCGTGCTCGGCCTGTATACGTCGCGCAATTCGCTGACCGGCGCGGCCTACTTCAATCCCGAGAGCGATTTCGGCGCGGACTTGACGATGATCGGCGAGCAGCGCCTGTGGCGCCGTTACGAGCGCAGTTTCGCGCACCGGCTTTATGTCTCGATCGGGCGGTACGACCAGCAGAATTTTGGCAGCGGCCCGACGCGCGGCATCCGTTACGAGCACGAATGGAACTTCGACAACCGCCTGAGCCTGCTCTATGGCGCGCAGCGCACATTGCACCCCTACGATGGCCAGGGCGAGTACGCGAATTACTACAACGTCGCCATGAACTGGAAATTTTAGATGCGCCGCGCTTTCCTTTTCATTCTGTTCATTTGGTGCCTGCCGGCAGCGGCGATGGCGGCAAACACCTACCGCGTGTTGTGTTACCACGACGTGCAGGAAGACGTGCGCGTCAGCCCCGACCCTTACGCCGTCGACACCGCGCAACTCGTTGCGCAATTCGCCTGGCTCAAGGAAAACGGCTTTCACATGATCAGCCTCGACGACGTGATCGCGGCCCGCGAAGGCAGACGTATACTGCCTGACAAGGCCCTGCTGCTGACTTTCGACGACGGCTATCGCAGCGTCTACACCCGTGTTTTTCCGCTGCTGAAGCTGTTCAACTATCCGGCCGTCGTCGCGTTGTCCGGTCACTGGCTCGATGCGCCGGCGGGCAAGCCGGTCGAATACGAAGGCAAGGAGGTTCCGCGCAGCCGCTTCCTGTCGTGGGAGCAGATTGCGGAAATGGCCGCCTCGGGACTCGTCGAGATTGCCTCGCACAGCTACGACCTGCATCGCGGCATACCGGCCAATCCGCAGGGCAACCTGACGCCATCCGCGGTGACCTATCGCTTCGACCCCGGCAACGGATACGAGGACGAGCACGCGCACGCTTCGCGTATTCGCACCGACCTCGCGCGCAATTCCGCCCTGATCAAGGCGAAGACCGGCCGCGCGCCGCGGGTCATGGTCTGGCCTTATGGTCACGACAGCGGACAGGCGATCGAGATCGCGCGCGAACTCGGCATGTCGCTCGCGATGAACCTCGACGGCGGGGCCAACGAAGTCGGGGGCGACATGTCGCGCATTCGCCGCGACATCCTGATCAACAATCCCGCGCTCAACGACTTCATTGCGCTGGTGGAAAAGGGACCGCTGCCGGTGCCGCAGCGCGTTGTGCACGTCGACCTCGACTACGTATACGACGCCGATCCGGGCCGGCAGCGGACCAATATCGACCGCCTGCTCGATCGCATTCGCGCCCTGCGCGTGACCACCGTCTATCTGCAGGCATTCGCCGATCCGGACGGCAATGGCCAGGCCGATGCCGTGTACTTTCCGAATCGCCATCTGCCGATGCGCGCCGACTTGTTTTCCCACGTTGCCTGGCAACTGAGCACGCGCGCATTGGTGAAGGTCTATGCGTGGATGCCGGTACTGGCCTTCGAACTACCCTCGAAAAATGCTGCTGCGGAACTTACCGTCCACTCTTCCGATCCGGCTGCGCCGGCGTCGGGCAGCCGCTACCGGAGGCTGACGCCGTTCAGCACCGAAGTACGCGACATCGTCGGCGAAATCTACGAAGACCTCGCGCGCCATGCGCTCTTCGACGGGCTGCTGTTTCACGACGACGCGACGCTGGACGACTTCGAGGATGCCAGCCCCGCCGCACAGCAGACCTATGACGGGTGGGGATTGCCGGCGTCGATCGACACGATTCGAGCCGATCCGGCGCTGCTCGAGCGCTGGACCCAGCGCAAGACCGAGACGCTGATCGCATTCACCGGCGAACTGGCGCAGCGGGTGCGTCGTTACCAGGGCTCGATCAGGACCGCGCGCAATCTTTACGCGCGGCCCGTAATGGAGCCGCGAGCAGAAGCGCGCTTCGCGCAGTCGCTGCCCGATTTTCTTGCGGCTTACGACTATGCGGCCTTGATGGCGATGCCGGTGCTCGAAGGCGAGGCCAGTCCGGACACCTGGTTCGAGACGCTGGTGCGCAAGGTCGCCGCGCAGCCGGGTGGACTGACGAAGACCGTATTCGAACTGCAGAGCATCGACTGGACTACGCGCAAGCCGGTGCCGGCAACGGAGCTCGCGGCGCAAATGCAGCGCCTGCAGCGGCTGGGCGCGCTCAACCTCGGCTATTACCCGGACGATTTCGTCGCCGACCGTCCGGCGCTCGCGGCGATCAAGCCGGCGCTGTCGCTGCAGAATTTTCCGCGCAAGGACTGACCCGACCATGAAGAGCGCAAATCATGAGTGAAGAATTCGGCCTCGTCGGCAAGATCCTGTTCGGCTTCGC
>DATFUO010000166.1:0-11390 GCA_035260785.1 Burkholderiales bacterium | reverse complement strand
AACGCCTTGCCACTCTCGATGCGCGGCTCCGGCAAACATACCGGAGCTGAGGCTGCCGCCGGGGCCGCCTCACACAAGGCCGTATAATTCCAACACTGCAATCCTCCCGATTTAGGTCACATGATCGATCCCGCCTTGTATACCCGGCGCCGCGCCCGATTGGCCGCATTGATGAACGAAGGTGTCGCGGTGATACGTACCGCGCCGGAGCGCCTTCGTAATCGCGATTCGTCTTATCCGTTCCGTTTCGACAGCTATTTCCATTACCTCACCGGCTTTCCCGAACCCGAATCGGTACTGGTGCTTTTTGCCGGTAACGGCGCGAAGAGTGTCCTGTTCTGCCGCGAAAAGGACTTAGAGCGCGAGATCTGGGACGGTTTTCGTCACGGCCCGGAAAAAGCGCGGGAAACGTTCGGTTTCGATGAAACGTATCCGATTGCAAAGCTCGACGAACTTGTGCCTCAGATGCTGGCCGATCAGCCCGCCATGTTTTGCGCTGTCGGCGCGGAGCCAGGCTGGGACCAACAGGTGATTGGATGGATCAACAAGGTGCGCGCGCAGGTCAGGACTGGGGTAAGTGCGCCGGGCGAGATTCGCGATATCCGTCGCTTCCTCGACGACATGCGGCTGATCAAGGACGCACACGAGATCGGCACCATGAGGCGGGCGGCGGACATCTCGTCGCAGGCCCACCGCCGGGCCATGCGTGCCGCGCGCCCCGGGCTGCACGAGTACGAACTGGAAGCGGAATTGATCCACGAATTTCGGCGGCAAGGAGCCCAGTCCCCCGCCTATACCCCGATCGTAGCCGGCGGCGCGAACTCCTGCGTGCTGCACTACGTGCAAAACGATGCCGTGCTTAGCGAGGGTGAGGTTGTCCTGATCGACGCGGGATGCGAACTCGACGGTTATGCCTCGGACATTACGCGCACTTTTCCGGTTAGCGGAAAATTCTCCGGACCCCAGCGCGATGTCTACGAACTCGTGCTCTCGGCCCAGGCAGCGGCCATCGCGCAGGTGCGGCCCGGCAACGAATGGGAAGCGCCCCACGACGCCGCGGTAAAGGTGCTGGCGCAGGGCATGGTCGACCTCGGGTTGTGCAGGGGAACCGCGGACAGCGTGATAGAGTCCGGCGACTATCGGCGCTTCTACATGCACCGTACCGGACACTGGCTGGGCATGGATGTCCATGATGCCGGCGACTACAAGCGCAACGGCGCCTGGCTTGCGCTCAAGCCAGGCATGGTGTTGACGGTCGAGCCGGGCTGTTACGTGCGGCCCGGGGAAGGGGTTCCGGAACAATTCTGGAACATTGGCGTACGCATCGAAGACGATGCGCTGGTGACCGATTCGGGCTGCGAGATCATCACCGCGGCCGCTCCAAAGAATATCGACGACATCGAATCCCTGATGCGTAGTTGAATTACGAACGTCGAATGAGCTCCCTTCAATTCGTCTCTTCCGCAGGACGCGCGCCTTGAGCGGGAACGATTACGATATCGTGGTCGTCGGCGGCGGACCGATCGGCGCCGCGGTGGCTATTGCGCTGCAGGGCAGCGGACTCAGCGCGCTCGTGCTCGAAGCGCGGCCCGACGCGGGCGGCAGCAACGATCCGCGCACTCTGGCGATGTCCTATGGCAGCCGTCTGATTCTCGAGCGGCTCGGCATCTGGTCGCAGATCGAACCCGTGACTCCCATCGAGTCCATTCACGTCTCCCAGCGCGGCGGTTTTGGCCGCACGCTGCTGAGGGCTGACGAAGCGGGCCTGCCTGCGCTCGGTTATGTGGTTCGATATGCAGGTCTGCAGCAGGCTTTCGGCAGGGCGCTCGAGTCGGAACACACGGCATTGATCTGCGGCGCTGAAGTCACCGCAATGGAGTCCATTACGGACGGGATCGACATTCGGTATCGCGGACGGGAGAGCTCCAAATCAATTGCGGCGCGCCTGCTGGTCATTGCCGACGGGGGCGCCAGTACGGGACTGCGCGCCCAGGCGACGATGAGGGTACGCGAATACGGGCAGGACGCCTTGGTCGGCTTTGTCGGGACTTCTCAGCCGCATGGGTGCAGGGCTTACGAGCGTTTCACGCCCGACGGCCCCATCGCCTTGCTGCCGTTCGAAAATCGTTATGCTCTGGTGTTGACGGCGATGCCTGAAACCGTGGATCGCCTGATAGAACTTCGCGCGCCTGATTTCCTCGAGCAATTGCAGCGGCACTTCGGTGATCGCGCCGGCCGGTTTACTTCCATCGAGGCGCGCGCCCGGTTCGCGCTGATGCTGCGTTACGCGGCGGATCCGGTTTTGCCCCGTGCAGTCATGCTCGGCAACGCCGCGCAGGCATTGCACCCGATTGCGGGCCAGGGATTTAACCTGGGTTTGCGCGACGCATGGGAACTGGGCGAAACCGTACTGCTGCATGGCACGCGCGATCCCGGATGCGACGAGTGTCTGTTGCGTTATCGCGCCTTGCGCCGCCCCGATCGCTTGCGCGGAATCGCGTTAACCCATTCGCTGGTCAAGATTTTCTCCAACGATTATGCGCCGCTGCGGGCCACGCGCGGGGCCGCGTTGTCGTTGCTCGAACTTTTCCCGCCTGCCAAACGCGCATTCATGCAAAGCATGGTCTTCGGCGCATCAAGATAAATGCAAAGCGCTGCCCGGCGTTCTCCATGGCACATCGTTTGCGCTAGAATGGCGGTCCGCTTTTTCACCCCGCGCCGAAATGCAGATCGGTCTGCACGTCCTCAGGAATAATCTGATCGTCGCACCGATGGCCGGGGTGACCGATCGGCCATTCCGCCGTTTGTGCAAGAAAATGGGCGCCGGCATGGCGGTATCTGAAATGATTTCGTCGAATGTGCAGCTCCGGAATACGGCGAAATCCCGGCGTCGTTCGGATCATGAAGGGGAAGTCGACCCCATTTCGGTGCAGATTGCCGGTGCCGATCCCGCCGCGATGGCCGACGCCGCGCGTTACAACGCGGATTGCGGCGCACAGATCATCGACATCAACATGGGCTGCCCGGCCAAGAAGGTTTGTAATGTTTCGGCCGGGTCGGCGTTGCTGCAAAACGAACCCCTGGTGGGACAGATTCTCGACGCCGTCGTCGCGGCGGTCGATATTCCGGTGACGTTGAAAATTCGTACCGGCTGGAATCCGCAAAACCGCAATGCCCTGCGCGTGGCGCGGATCGCGCAATCTGCCGGCATCAAGGCATTGTCGATTCATGGCCGTACCCGGGCCTGCGCCTTCGTTGGCGAAGTGGAATATGACACCATCGCCGAAGTGAAATCCTGTGTCGGGATTCCCGTCATAGCCAACGGCGACATCGATTCGCCTGAAAAAGCCCGCGACGTGTTGCGCCGCACCGGTGCAGACGCGTTGATGATCGGCCGGGCAGCGCAGGGACGGCCGTGGATCTTTCGCGAGATCCAGCACTACCTGACCCATGGCAGTCACCTTCCCGCTCCCCGGATCACGGAGATCCGCGACGTGCTGGTACAGCACTTGCATGATCTTTACGCGCTCTACGGGGAACAAGGGGGCGTGCGTGTTGCGCGCAAGCATATCGGCTGGTATGTCAGGGAGCTTGCCGGTGCTTCGGAATTCCGCCAGACCATGAACAGACTGGAAACCACGCATCAGCAACTAGGCTGCGTGGAAATCTATTTCGACGGACTTGCGGTCCGTGGAGATCGCCTGACCTATATCGAGGAACTCGCGGCATGATCAACGACAACGAAATCGCCCGCTGCGTGCGCAAGGCAATGGATGGCTATTTCCGGGATCTGGAAGGCGAACGCCCGTGTGCCATCTACGACATGGTCATGAATTCGGTCGAGAAGCCTTTACTGGAAATCGTGCTGCACAGGGTCGCCGGCAACCAGACCCAGGCAGCCCAATTGCTCGGGATGAACCGCAACACCCTGCGCAAGAAAATGAAGGACTACGGCATCAAATAAGGGTTCGATTCCTCCGGACCTTTCCGCCCGCCCGTTGCCGACGGGCGGTTTATTTTCAGACCGCGTTCGATGAACAAGCGAAAAGCCCTGATCAGTCTGTCCGATAAAACCGGTGCGGCCGAGTTCGCCCGCACATTGCATGCATTCGGCTTCGACATACTGTCGACGGGCGGGACCGCCAGGCTGCTCCGTGAGGCGAGTGTGCCGGTCGTCGAAATTGGCGACTACACCGGTTTCCCGGAGATGCTCGACGGCCGGGTGAAGACCTTGCACCCGAAAGTGCACGCCGGCATCCTCGCTCGCCGCGACCTGCCCGAGCATGTACAGGCCATGACCCGCGCCGACATTCCGACCATCGACCTGGTGGTCGTCAATCTGTATCCGTTCGCGCAGACAGTATCCAGGGCAGGTTGCACGCTGGGAGAAGCCATCGAGAACATCGACATCGGCGGTCCGACCATGGTACGCGCGGCAGCGAAAAACTGGCAGCACGTCACCGTCGTCACGGATCCGGCCGACTATCCCGCGTTGATTGCGGAAATGAAATCGGCCAATGGCGCAATCAGCGTCGAGACCCGTTATCGCATGGCGAGAAAGGCCTTTTCGCACATCGCGGCCTACGACGGCGCAATCAGCAATTATTTGACCGCCACCGACATCAACGGCGCAGCCAGTGCCTTTCCGGAACAGATCAACATGAGCTTTGCAAAGATCCAGGATTTGCGCTACGGCGAAAATCCTCACCAGCAGGCGGCGTTCTATCGCGATCTGAGGCCCGTACCGGGCGCTTTGAGCAATTACCGGCAGTTGCAGGGCAAGGAGCTGTCCTACAACAACATCGCCGACGCGGACGCGGCGTGGGAATGTGTGAAGACGTTCGAAAAACCGGCCTGCGTCATCGTCAAGCACGCCAATCCCTGCGGCGTAGCAATCGCATCCAGTGCGGCGGACGCGTATCGCCGCGCGTTCAAGACCGACCCGACTTCCGCTTTCGGCGGCATCATCGCGTTCAATCGCGAAATTGACCTGGAAACGGCCGAGGCGGTGTCGCAGCAATTCATGGAAGTGCTGATTGCGCCGCGCGTCGCCGCGGATGCCGCGGCCGCGCTGGCCAGAAAAACAAATGTGCGGGTTCTTGAAGTATCGATCGAGAACGGCACCAACCTGTACGACACCAAACGTGTCGGCGGCGGCCTGCTGGTGCAGACGCCCGATTCGGTGAACGTGCAGATTTCAGACCTGCGTATCGTGACGAGCAAACAACCGTCTCCCCAACAGCTTTCGGACCTTATTTTTGCCTGGAAGGTGGCGAAATTCGTCAAATCGAACGCCATCGTATTCTGCGGCGATGGAATGACCCTCGGAGTAGGGGCCGGACAGATGAGCCGCGTGGACAGTGCGCGCATCGCCTCGATCAAGGCAGAGACCGCCGGCCTGTCCCTGCAGGGATCGGTGGTTGCTTCGGATGCCTTCTTTCCGTTCCGCGACGGCATCGACGTGGTGGCGAAGGCGGGAACGGCCGCAATTATCCAGCCGGGCGGGAGCGTGCGTGATGATGAAGTCATCGCCGCCGCCGACGAGCATGGAGTCGCCATGGTCCTGACCGGCGTGCGCCATTTCCGGCATTAGAGATTTCTTGGCAGCCAAATTTCCTCCTGGAATTGACCAATGAATTTACTGGTAGTCGGCAACGGCGGTCGCGAGCACGCACTGGCCTGGCGACTGGCGCAGTCGCTGCGCATTGGCCGCGTCTACGTTGCGCCTGGCAACGCGGGGACCGCGCGCGAAGATGGCCTGTTCAATCTGCCGCTCACGGCAATTCCCGATCTGGTCGATTTCGCCCGCAGGGAATCGATCGCGTTCACCGTGGTTGGTCCAGAGGCGCCGCTGTCGGCCGGGATCGTCGATGCCTTTCGCGCCGTGGGCCTGCGGATCTTCGGCCCCACGCGTGCGGCCGCGCAACTCGAAGCCTCCAAGGATTTTGCCAAGTCCTTCATGGTCAGGCACGGCATTCCAACTGCTGCTTATGCCACGTTCACCGATGCGAGGGCGGCGCACGACTATGTCACAAAGCAGGGTGCGCCGATCGTGATCAAGGCCGACGGACTGGCCGCGGGCAAAGGCGTGACGGTGGCGATGACCCTGGAAGAAGCGCACACGGCAATCGAGATGATGCTGGTCGACAACAAGATGGGCGCGGCCGGCGCGCGCGTCGTCATCGAGGAATTCCTGGAGGGCGAAGAGGCGAGCTTTATCGTCATGGTCGACGGCAAGCATGTGCTGCCGCTCGCGTCCAGCCAGGATCATAAACGACTGCTGGACGCGGACAAAGGTCCGAACACGGGGGGGATGGGTGCGTACTCACCGGCCCCCGTGATTACGCCGGCCATTCATGCCCGCGTGATGCGGGAGGTCATCCAGCCGGTGATACACGGGATGGAAAAGGAGGGCAGCCCATATACGGGATTTCTTTATGCCGGCCTGATGATCAAGCCCGATGGCGGCGCCAAGACGCTGGAATTCAACTGCCGCATGGGCGATCCGGAGACTCAGCCCATCATGATGCGGCTGAAGAGCGATTTGTTCACTTTGATCGAACATGCCGTCGACGGCACGCTCCACACCATTGATGCCCTCTGGGACCGCCGTGTCGCCCTGGGCGCTGTCATGGCGGCCGCCGGCTATCCGGACGACCCGCGCAAAGGCGACGAGATCACCGGACTGCCGCGCGACGCAGATGACTTTCATGTGTTCCACGCCGGGACTGTGCTCCAGGATGGCAAAGTGCTGACCAGCGGTGGGCGGGTGTTATGTGTGACTGCCCTCGGCGATACGGTGCGCGTGGCGCAACGGCGGGCCTATGAAGTCGCCGAGGGCATCCACTTTGCCGGAAGCCAGATGCGCCGCGACATCGGCTTTCGTGCCATCGGTGCAAAGAAGAGCACTCTCTAGCGGAATGCGTATGGAGCCGGTCAAGGATTATCTGGCGGGTCTGCAGGATCGGATCGTCGGCACGCTCGAGGGTATCGACGGCAATTTGTTCCGTCGTGACACATGGACGCGCCCGGAAGGCGGTGGCGGAGTCAGCTGCTTGATCGAGGAGGGCCGAATATTCGAGCGCGGTGGAGTCAATTTCTCGCATGTAACCGGCAACACGCTGCCGGCATCGGCCACCGCGTCCCGGCCCGACCTGGCCGGCGGTTCGTTTCAGGCCACGGGGGTGTCCCTGGTCCTGCATCCGCGCAATCCGTACGTTCCTACGGTGCACATGAACGTGCGCTATTTCCTGGCGGAGAAACCCGGAGCACAGTCTGTCTGGTGGTTCGGCGGCGGCATGGATCTGACACCCTATTACGGCTTCGAGGAAGATGCCGTGCACTTTCATCGCGCGTGTCGCCAGGCCCTGGAGCCGTTCGGTGCGCAAACGCATGCCAGGTTCAAGAAGTGGTGCGACGAGTATTTCTATCTCAAGCATCGCAAGGAGCCGCGCGGTATCGGCGGCATCTTCTTCGATGACCTGTCGGAGCCCGACTTCGATACCTGTTTCGCGCTGGCCCGCAGCGTGGGCGATCACCTGGTTGAGGCTTATGTGCCGATCGTCGAACGCCGCAAGAATCTGGCGTTCGGCGAAGCGCAGCGCGATTTCCAGGCCTATCGGCGCGGTCGTTATGTGGAATTCAATCTGGTCTACGACCGGGGTACGCTGTTCGGCCTGCAGTCCGGTGGTCGAGCGGAGTCCATCCTCATGTCGCTGCCGCCAGTCGTGAAATGGCGTTACGACTGGAAACCCGAGGCCGGCACGCCGGAAGCCAGGCTCTACACCGATTTCCTGACCGCCCGCGACTGGGTTTGAAGCGCGCTGGCTCTAGTGGCGCAGCCGCGTCATTTGCGGCAATATCCGCCGGAAAAATAGATTTTGTATCCAGTCGGCTTGAAACCATGTCCAGGAATTCCCACCGCATCATCGTCACGGTCATCGGCAAAGACCGCGTGGGCATCATCGCCAATGTTTCGGCCGTGCTGGCCCAGGCCGGCGCCAACATTCTGGACATCTCACAGTCGGTCATGGATGAGTTCTTCGTGATGATAATGATGGTGGATATCGAGCGCGCCGGCATCTCTTTCGGCGAACTCAAATCGAGGCTCAACGCCAAGGGCGAGGAAATGGGGCTCCGGATCGACGCCCAGCACGAAGATGTGTTCAAGTTCATGCACCGCATCTGACGCGGCCCCGGCATGAGCGTCAGTCGCTACTCCCCTCAGGAGATCGTCGAAACCATCCGCATGGTGCAGATGGAGAATCTCGACATTCGCACCATCACCATGGGCATAAGCCTGCGCGATTGCGGGCATCCGGATCTCACCGTCGCGGCAACCAAGGCCTACGACAAAATTTGCCGGCTTGCCGAGAATCTGGTCCGTGCCGGTGAAGAAATCGCCTCGGAGTACGGCATACCGGTAATAAACAAGCGCATCTCGGTGACGCCGATCGCCCTGGTCGCGGAGAGCTCCGACGCGGACTCTTACGTACCGATGGCCGAGTATCTGGATCGCGCGGCGAAACAGGTGGGTGTCAATTTCCTCGGCGGATTTTCCGCCCTCGTGCACAAAGGCATGACCCGTGGCGACGCGACCCTGATTGCATCGATTCCGCAAGCGCTGGCCGCCACCGATCGCGTATGCGCATCAGTCAACGTCGGCACCACCAAAGCCGGCATCAACATGGATGCGGTGGCACTGATGGGCCGGACCATCGTCGAGACGGCCCGGCTGAGCGCATTGCGGGATGGCCTGGGTTGCGCGAAGCTGGTTGTGTTCTGCAATGCCGTGGACGACAACCCTTTCATGGCGGGCGCCTTCCATGGCATTGGCGAACCCGAGTGCGTGATCAACGTCGGCGTATCGGGCCCGGGAGCCGTGTTGCGCGCAATCGAGAAAGAAGGTCAGAGCGATTTCGGCACGCTGGCAACAACAATCAAGCGCACTGCATTCAAGATCACGCGCATGGGCGAACTGGTGGGCAGGTCGGCCTCGGGGAAGCTTGGCGTGCCGTTCGGCATCGTCGACTTGTCCCTCGCACCGACGCCCGCGCAGGGCGATTCGGTGGCGCGGATTCTCGAGGCAATGGGTCTCGAGCGCGTCGGTACGCACGGCTCGACGGCTGCCCTTGCGTTGTTGAACGATGCGGTGAAGAAAGGCGGGGCGATGGCTTCGAGCTATGTGGGGGGGCTGTCCGGTGCATTCATTCCGGTTTCCGAAGACATCGGAATGATCGAAGCAGCAGGCATGGGCGCCCTGACATTCGACAAACTGGAGGCCATGACCTGCGTATGTTCGGTTGGCCTGGACATGATCGCCATCCCCGGCGATACGCCGGCCGAGACGATCGCGGCGATCATCGCCGACGCAGCGGCTATCGGCATGATCAACCGCAAGACCACGGCCGTGCGCATCATTCCCGCACCGGGAAAAACCGAAGGCGACATGGTGGAGTTCGGCGGCTTGCTGGGCCGGGCGCCGGTCATGGCCGTGCATCGCGAATCCAGTCGCGAGTTCGTCAGCCGCGGCGGACGCATCCCGGCACCGCTCCAGGCGCTGAATAATTGAAGCCGATTTACCGGCGCAGCACGCACTTGTCGTACAGGTCGTGCAGGCGGTTGTGCGGATCATACCGGGACTTCAGCTCCCGGTAGGCCTGAGCACCGTAGATGGCATCGAACTCCTGTCTCGAAAAATAGCTGTCCGAATACAGCGATTTTATGCCGCCGAGCTGCGCGACCTTGCGTTCGATCAGACGGTTGAAATGCCCGGGAAGCTGCGACTTATTCGATTTCACGACATCCCAGAATCCGAAATTCACGTAGGTCGTTGCCGGATTCAGCGGATAGAGCGGGAACGCCCTCGCATCCGGGCTGCGGATCGGGCAGATCCATATCGGCAGGATGCCGACCTCGCGGCGGAAGAATTCCAGGAATTCTGCCGCGCGCTCGATGGGAATGTCGACGTCCTGGATGACCGACTCGCGCTGCACGCCGAACAATGCGCCGAAGCGCTGCGTAAGTCTCCAGCGACTGTTCCAGCGCATGATGCTGGTGTAGGTGCGTGAATTCAGCCGTGCCTTGCCGGCAAGCCGGCGGATGAGCGGATTCTGCGCGCCGAAATTTTTCGAGCACCAGAACCAGTCGGTGTCCCAGCGCCAGAGAAAATCGTGCACGCTGAGATAGTCCGTGTCCCTTTCCCGGATGGAACGGTAATAAATATGCTCGAATGTGTAGTCGCTGACGAGAGGCGCCTCGTCCACGAACGTTGCCGCGGTCAGGTAAAGTTCGTCCGGGCCGAAGACGACTCCATCGACGAAGTCGGCTGCGGATTCGCAAAGCGCATGCAGGCCGCGGAAATAAGCAGATGCATCGTCGAACCGCGAGTGTTCGATGCGGACGAATTTCCTGACGGGCATCGTTTTGATGCGCACCCGCAGCGCATAGCCCAGCGTACCGTAGGAGTTCGGAAACCCGAAAAACAGGTCACTGTGCTCGTTCTGCGGCGAACACAGGTAGACCTTGCCGTCGCCGGCAAGAATGTCCATTTCCAGTACGCCCTGATGCACCAATCCCTGGCGAAAGGAGCTTGCTTCGATGCCGACCCCCGCCACTGCGCCGCCGAGCGTGATGGTTTTCAATTGCGGAACGACGGCCGGCATCGTGCCGCACGCCAGCGTGGACAGCACCAGCGTCTCGTAAGCGGTCATGCCTTCCGCATCCGCCCAACCGGATCGCGGGTCGACCTGCAGCACATGATTGAAATCATGCACATCGAGACGCGGCTTGCTCGCCCGATCGCGGTCGCGGAACAGGTTGGAATTCTTTTTCCTGAGCGTGACCTGTCCGGTCGCGCCCTGCAACTGCTGCGCCAGCCTGTCCCGGCGCGCCGCATACGTGTCCACTCTGCGGGCTTTCAAAACCGCCACTAGCGTTGCTCGTAGAGGAAACTGCGGCTCATCGGATAGTTGTCCCTGGTGACGTTGCCTTTGCTGAACACGATCTGGAACAGGTGTGTAATTCCAGCGGGAGAACGAAACATTTCCGCGCAGGAAATGAGGTAAGTCCGCCAGACCCGACGGAATTTTTCGTTGAATCGCCGGGGATCGAGGACACGGATGCTCTCCCAGTTGCGGTCGAAGCGTTGTACCCATGCATCCAGCGTCGGCGCATAGTGGCGCCGCAGATTTTCAATGTCTACGATCTCCAGTCCGCAACGCTCCATCTCCACAATGGTCTCTGCAAGACTCGGAATCCAGCCACCGGGAAACACATGCTCGCGGATGTAGAACTCGGTGTCGCGCACGCCGACGTGCCCGATGAAATGCAGCATCCCCATGCCACCCGGCTTGAGGAAATCGGCGTGCGCCTTCACGACCTGCGCCAGC
>DATFUO010000165.1:0-6843 GCA_035260785.1 Burkholderiales bacterium | reverse complement strand
GCCGCCTGCGGATTCCAGCCGGGCCACCACATCCGCAGTGACGTCCGGAACATAACCGACATACGCACGACAGCCCATCTCGGTCGGGATGCCCGCCGTGTAGAACAGATCCTTGACCCCGATCGGAATGCCGTGCAGCGGATGCGCGACCCGCCTCGCGCTATCGGCCTTGTCCGCCCGCGCCGCCAATACCAGTGCGCGCGCGCGATCGAGCCACTGCCATGCCTGAACGTCTTTTTCCAGCATATCGATGCGCGCAATCAGATCCCGCGTGTAATCGGCGCTGGTCAACTTGCCGGAACGGATGCGCAGCGCGGCTTCGCGCAGGCTGAGTTTGTATAGTTCTGTCATAGGATTGAATACTTCACCGTCAATTCAAATCTTCGACGCAAAGGCGCAAAGACGCCAAGATAATCAAGGCCGCTTTAGAAAGTGTTCAAATATAGCCCGGCACAAACGTCATGCCCTTTGAATCCGGCCCAGATTTTCTTTGCGCCTCTGCGCCTTTGCTTCAAGGTACGCTCACGCCTTCAAAAATTTTCGATAATCCGGATTCAGAAGGTTCGGCGGTGTCTGGCCGGACAACGCCGCCGCCAGATTCTTCGCGGCTGTCATGGCCATGGCCTGGCGCGTCGGTTCCGAAGCGCTGGCGATGTGCGGCGACAGCACGACATTGCCGAGTTCTAGGAACCCCGGATTGAGCCTGGGCTCGTTTTCGTAAACGTCCAGTCCCGCCGCCCAGATCGTCTTCTTCTTCAGCACGTCGATCAGCGCTGCATCATCGACGATGCCGCCGCGTGCCATGTTGACCAGCACGGCGCTCGGCTTCATCAACGCGAGTTCCTTTGCACCGATGAAGTGATGCGTTTCCGGCGTGAAGGGCAGGATCAGCAGCACCACGTCGGCCCTGCGCAACAACTCCTCCTTGCCGGTGTAGACGGCGCCGGACTCGTTTTCCGCGTCGGCCGCGGCACGGCTGCGGCTGTGATACAGGATTTTCATGTCGAAGCCGCGCGCGCGCCTCGCGATCGCCTGGCCTATGCGTCCGAAGCCGAAGATGCCGAGGGTCGCGCCATGCACATCCTGGCCGAGCATCTGCTTCAGGAAAGTGCCCTTCCATTCACCCTTGCGCAGGTAGGCTTCTCCCTCGGTCATGCGCCGGCAGGTGGCGACGATCAGCCCCATCGAATAATCGGCCACGCTGTCGGTCAGCACGCCCGAGGTGTTTGTCACCATGACGCCATGGCGGGTACACGCCTCGACGTCGATATTGTTGTAGCCCACCGCGGTATTGCAGACCGCCCGGACGGTCGAACATTTGTCCAGCAGCTCGGCGTCGATACGATCGCTGGAAGAGGTCTGCACGCCGTTCTTACCCTGCAATTTCGCGATCAGTTCGTCGCGCGCGTAAAGGCGGTCGACCTGATTGGACTCGACCTCGAAATGGTCTTTCAGGAAATCGATGGTTTCGTCGAAAACCTCGCGGGTGACCAGGATTTTTTGTTTCATGTTGTTTTTCTCTTGGGTTTCTTGTTATGCCGGAAGCAAGCGCAGGTTATCGCGAAGCCATCCGGATGGGCAAGAAGGTCCGTGCGCCGGGAGTCCGCCACGAGGCAGCCTCGTCTATCCCCGCCAAGGCCTCCGTCCCTGATTGGATGGCCGCGCGCGTAATGCGGGTCGCTTCGGGTTGCCAGCCCAATAGCCACAGCAGGACAAAAAAACCGACGGGGTAGGCGACGGCGACATGCCAGCCCTGTTTGATCCAGGCACCGACCGACCTCGATTCCGGAAACAGACTCGACAACGCTACGCCGGCAGAAGACCCGAACCAGATCATGGAACCACCGAAGCCCACTGCGTAGGCCAGCATTCCCCAATCATGTCCGCCCTGCTTCAGCGCAAGCGCGGTCAGGGGGATGTTGTCGAACACCGCGGAAATGTAGCCGAGCCCGAGCGCCGTCTGCCAGGACGCCGTAGGCAGCGCTTCCACCGGCATCAGCGAAGCGGCCAGCACCAGCGCCAGCAGGAACATGCTTCCCCTGATTGCATCCGGCACCTGCTTCCAACCGGGTTGCCGCAGGGGAACGGTTGCCAGCAGCGCGATCCAGATCGTTACGCCTATGAAAGGAAAACGGTCGGCCCATTGCGCGAAGCCGACATTGATGGTGACGTTGGCCGCAATCGCGGACAGCAGCATGAATCCGACGATGCCGAGCCGGACCCAGTCCACCCGCACGTCACCCGGAGGATCGGGCGTAATCGGCGCATAGCGTTGCTGCTGGCGCGCCGCTATCACGCCGAAAAACAGCGTCGCTGCCGCTGCCGCGACGTAGGCATGCAAAACGGAAGCAGGACTTACGCCGGCGATCCACATCATTGTCGTCGTGGTATCGCCGACCACACTGCCTGAGCCGCCGGCGTTGGAGGCCGCCACGATTGCCACAAGGTAACCGAGATGGACCTTGCCGCGAAATACCGCCGAAGCCATGGTGCCACCGATGATCGCAGCCGCAATGTTGTCCAGAAAGCTCGAGAGAACAAAGACCATGAGCAACAGCACGAAGCCGCCTTTCCAGTCGTCGGGCAGAAAGCGGGGCAATACCTCTGGCGCGCGGCTGTCGTGAAAATGCCCGGCCAGCAACGCAAAGCCCACCAGCAGCCCGAACAGGTTGGCGAGAACCACCCATTCGTGGCCCAAATGCGTGATCAGCCCGTCGATGCCCGGACCGGTCCTGAATCCGGTGACCCGCAGCTTGTAGGCGACGATCACGGACAACCCGATCACGGCGACTCTAAGCGTATGGCGATTAAACAACGCAATGCCGGCCAGGGTCAGAGCGAACAACATGAATTCGAAGGGAACGCCAAGCATAGGATCTGCGCAATGATTGCTGTCAGCGCTGCATCCGGGAATGCAGCGTTTGTTACCGCCTAACCGTTCACGACAATGACATGGACCCTGAAAGGCCCATGGGCGCCGAGAACAAGCGTCATCTCGATATCCGCGGTGCGCGACGGGCCGGATACGAAGTTCACCTGGCGCGGCAAGCTGCCGCGTTCGCGGCGCAGCAGGTCCCAACCGTCTTCCATGGTTCGAACGATGCGAGAATCCGGAACGATCGCGACATGGTTTTCCGGCAACAGGCTGGTGGTCGCATGCGTATTCTCGCCGGAAAGCAGCATCAACGTGCCGTTCTCAGCCAGCGCACAAAATGCGCCGGTTATCCCTAGTTTGTCGCCTCCGTGGCTGGGGCGCGCCTCGATCATCAGGCCCGCACCGGCCCAGTCGAGATCCGCGAATTCCGGCCAACACGCGCCGCTGGTCGGCAGATTTTTCTCTTTCAGATAGGCCGCTACGGCCCGCGGTACTGCAGCAAACGATCCCACCTCGTCCACGGTGGACATCATCGCGATGCAACGCTCCTTGAATCGGGGCACGGGCTCCCAGTCCATCGTGGGCAAAGGTCCGCGCCCACGCGCGTCGAGTTGCGCAAGAATGGCGATTCTTTCTTTTTCATCGGTCCCGGCTTCGCGGCCGTTTGCCTCGCGAATGCGCCTGAGAATGTTTTCGCGCGCGCTCATTGCCTGCCCCGGTTTCTGGTCTGCGCATACAACTCCCGAAACGTCCTGCCGCGCGGCGCGGGAAAATCGCGGCCTGATGTCCATTCCGAACCTGCTGCGGGCAAGCGGTGCAGCAGGCGCTCACGCCCGCCCATCCATTTGCCGATGCGCGCTGCAATGCGCGTCAATGGGCCATACACAGCCGGCCGTACCGCCGTCCAGGCCCACAACCGGAGGCCGATGCGCTCCGTCCAGGGGCGCAGATTTTTCTGCACCTGCTGTTCGCGCAACTTGCGCATCAGGTCGGGCAATGGAATCTTGACCGGACAGACGACACCACACTGGTTGCACAGCGTAGAGGCATTCGGTAGATCGATCGCGTTTTCGATACCGACATAGGCCGGCGTCAGGATCGAGCCAATCGGCCCGGGATACACCCAGCCATATGCATGCCCGCCGATGTTCTGATACACCGGGCAGTGATTCATGCAGGCACCGCAGCGAATACAGCGCAGCGCCTCGCGAATCTCGGATGCGAGCACCTTCGTACGACCGGCATCCACGATGACCACATGGAATTCTCCTGGACCGTCCTTGTCACCGGGGCGCATCGGACCGGTGGTGAAGGAAAGGTAGTTGCTGATGGATTGTCCGGTCGCGGACCGGGTCAGCAAACGCAGCAGCAGCGAAACGTCTTCCAGCGTCGGCACGATCTTCTCGATGCCGGTGATGGCCACATGCACGCGCGGCATGGTGGTGGTCATGCGGCCGTTGCCCTCGTTGGTGACGATCATCGTCGAGCCGGTCTCGGCGACCAGGAAATTGGCGCCGCTGATTCCCATGTCCGCGTCCAGAAAGTGCGGACGCAGCACATCCCTTGCCTCATGAGTCAGTGCGGCGATGTCGTCAAGCCGGGGACGACCATGTTTTTCCGCGAATAGGTCGGCAATGTCGTCCTTCGACTTGTGCACCGCCGGTGCGATGATGTGCGACGGTGTTTCGCCGAACTGCTGAATGATGTACTCACCAAGATCCGTCTCGCGCACGTCTAGGCCGGCTGCCTCGAGCGCGTGGTTGAGGTTGGTCTCCTCGCCCAGCATCGACTTCGACTTGATGATCTTGCGCACTTCATGTTTGCGCGCAATCTCGATCACGAGTTCGTTGACCTGCTGCGGTGTTTCCGCCCAGTGCACTATGGTGCCGGCTGCCGCGGCCTTTTTTTCCCATTCTTCCAGCAGCAGGTCCATGTGCCGAAGGCCGAAGTCCCGAATGCGCGCTGCCGCCTCGCGAATTTCTTCGAAATTGTCCAGCTCGAGGATGGAGCGGGCGCGCGCGATGACAAGTTTGCCTTTGGCATTGCGCAACGCCTTCTGAACCTTGGGATCGGCGAGCTTGCGGCTGGCGGCCTGTTTGAACTGGTTCGATGAAACCTGCATCCTGTATCCTTCGGTGTTAGTCCGTTGACCTGCGGTCCAGGTCCTGAACCGGATCGGTCATGCCGGCAAGAACTTCCGCAACGTGCAGCACCCGGAGGTTGTTGTCACCGCGTCGGCGCAATCTGCCTTCGATGTTCAACATGCAGCCCAGATCGCCAAGCACGAGAGCATCGGCCCGCGCAGACTGCACGTCTTCACATTTGAGATCGGCAATGCGCGTGGAGATTTCGCCGTATTTCACCGCGAACGTGCCGCCGAAACCGCAGCACTGCTCCGGTTGCTGCATCTCCCTGATTTTCAGTCCCGCCACTTTCGCGAGCAGGGCGCGCGGCTGCGCCTTGACGTTCAACTCACGCAACCCGGAACAGGAATCGTGATACGTGACCGACCCGCTGAATTGACCCGGTATGCTGGTAATGCGCGCGACGTTTACCAGAAAGTCCGTGAGTTCATAGGTCTTGCGCGTGATCGCCTCGACTTGCGTTGTCAGTTCGGGAAATTCGGCGAGCAATTCCGGATAGTGCGCGCGGATCATGCCGCCGCAGGAACCGGAAGGCACAACAATGTAATCGCAGCCCGAAAATTCCTTGAGCATTTTTTTTGCGAGGGCCTGAGCCGCCTTGCGGTCGCCGGAGTTGTAGCCGGGCTGGCCGCAACAGGTCTGGTCCACCGGTACGACGACTTCGCAGCCCGCGGATTCGAGCAATTTCAGGCAAGCAAAGCCGATGCTTGGCCGCATCAGGTCCACCAGACAGGTAACGAACAGACCAACTTTCATGGATTTCCCGGCGGCGCAGCGCAACAAGGCGCGAATCATAGCATGGGGGTTTTTTATGCCCCGCCGCGGTTGTAGCGCGCCGTTTCAGTATGTAAAATTGCCGCGTCGCACAAAACCCCCCGAGGATGGAAGAAATCGTGGCCGAAGCCAATGGCAAGACCTCGATTCAGGTCATCGAGCGAATGATGGACCTGCTCGACGCGCTGGCACGCAATGAAGAGCCGGTCAACTTGAAGCGTCTCGCCAACGCCACAAGCCTGCACCCGTCGACCGCGCACCGGATTCTCAACATGATGGTGGAGTTCAGGATGGTGGACCGCATCGAACCGGGCACTTACCGGCTCGGCATCCGTCTGCTCGAACTGGGCAATCTGGTGAAGTCGCGCATCAACCTGCGGCAGGAAGCGCTGCCATTCATGCGTCGCCTTCACCAGGAACTGCATGAGACGGTCAATCTTTCCGTACGCCAGGGCGACGAAATGGTCTATGTGGAGAGATTGCTGTCCGATCGCACTGCCATGCGAGTGGTCCACCTCATCGGCGCGCGTGCGCCCCTGCACATAACTGCGGCCGGAAAGATCTTTCTGCTCGAAGACGGGCCGGAAAAATGCCGGGAATATGCGCAGCGCGCCGGGCTCGAGGTATTCACCAAGAATACCATCCGCGATCTGTCGACGCTGAACAAGGAACTCGATCGGGTTCGAAAGCTCGGATACGCACTCGACAACGAAGAGGCCGAGAATGGAGTGTCATGCATCGGCGCCGGCATTCACGACGACGAAGGACGGCTGGTCGCGGGCTTGTCGCTTTCAGCGCCCTCCAACCGCATAGAGAAGGCCTGGTGCTTGAGGGTCAAACAAATTGCGGAAGAAATCTCACGCGCGCTGGGTCATTTGCGCGGCACACGAGTGGCTTGAAAGCCGATTGGGCAAGCGGGTCCGGTCAACCCGAGACACGCAGTACATCTTTTTCGATCCAGCGTTTGATGCGATTGGCATCGGCGATCCTGGACAGTTTGCCCCACGAATCGAGCAATACGATGATGACGGGCTTGTCCGCAATCATTGC
>DATFUO010000164.1:0-6567 GCA_035260785.1 Burkholderiales bacterium | reverse complement strand
CTACTCGCGCAAGGCCGGCGAATGGATTCCCAACAAGTACGGCGGCCGCGAAAATCTGGACGCCATCGAGTTCCTGCGCGAACTCAATGTGATGGTGCACCGTGATTTTCCCGGCGCGCTGACCTGCGCCGAAGAATCCACTGCCTGGCCGATGGTCTCGCGGCCGGTGTATCTGGGCGGACTCGGATTCTCGATGAAGTGGAACATGGGCTGGATGAACGACACTCTTGCCTACATGCAGAACGATCCGGTCCACCGCCGCTTTCATCACAACCAGCTCACCTTTGGCCAGCTTTACGCCTACAGTGAGAATTTCCTGCTGCCGCTGTCGCATGACGAAGTCGTGCATGGCAAGGGATCGCTGATCGGCAAAATGCCTGGGGACGCCTGGCAGAAATTCGCCAACGTGAGATTGCTGCTCGCCTATCAGTTTGCCGCGTCGGGCAAGAAGCTCAATTTCATGGGCAACGAGTTTGGGCAGGGCCGCGAATGGCGCTCAGGCGGGGAGCTCGACTGGGGGCTGCTCGGCATCGACTGGCATCGTGGCGTGCAGACGATGGTGCGAGATCTTTCCCGTCTTTACCGCGACGAGCCGGCCCTGCACGAACTGGACTTCGAGCAGGGAGGCTTCCGCTGGATCGACTGCAACGATGCGGATCAGTCGATTCTTTGCTTCGAGCGACGTGCCCGCGACGGTTCGTCCATTGTGGCGGCGCTCAATTTCACGCCCGTGCCCAGGCACGGCTATCGTGTCGGTTTGCCGAAAGCCGGAGCCTGGCGGGAAGCATTCAACAGCGATTCGCTCTTCTACGCCGGCTCCAACGCCGGCAACGCGGGTGTCATTCGGTCGCAGCCTTTCCCCTGGATGGGCTACGATCAATCGGCCGCCATTACCTTGCCGCCCCTGGGAGCGCTCATTCTGCGGCATGAGGGGCGGTAACGCGCTGACACCTCGAACTACAAAAACCGCAATGGCCGTAACCGAGAAACTCAAGGTGCTGTTCGCGACGTCCGAGGTCGCGCCACTGATAAAGACCGGCGGATTGGCTGATGTCAGCGCTGCACTGCCCGTGGCGTTGAGCGCGCTCGGCGTGGATGTTCGCGTGCTCGTGCCGGGTTATCCGCAGGTCATGGACGCGCTCAAGACCCGCAGTCGCGCTGCGATGTTGCCGGGATTGCCGGGCGTTCCTCCCGCGACTTTGATCGCTTCGAAACTTCCGTCGGGTCTGCCCCTGCTCGTGGTTGAATGTCCGATCTACGAGCGCAGCGGCGGCCCCTATCAGGATGGCACCGCAACCGATTGGCAGGACAACGATCTGCGATTCGGCCTTCTTTCCTATGTCGGCGCACTGCTGTCTACGCCCGGTTCGCCGTTTGGCGCCTGGAAGCCGGACATCGTCCACTGCAACGATTGGCAGACCGCACTCACACCGGTCTATCTGAACTACGTGCAAGGACCGCGGGCGCGGACCGTGATGACAATCCACAATCTCGCCTTCCAGGGTATTTTCCCCGCGCAGGCCGCGAACCGGCTCGGATTGCCGCCGCAGGCGTTCACGATCGACGGCGTGGAATACTACGGCAACTTGTCCTTCCTGAAGGGCGGGCTGCAATTCGCCGATCGCATCACGACGGTGAGCCCGAGCTATGCCGAGGAGATCCAGAGCGAACCGCTGGGAATGGGTTTGCAGGGTTTGCTCGCGCAACGTAAGGCTGCACTCACAGGAATTCTCAACGGCATCGACATCGATGCATGGGATCCGGAATCCGATCCTTACATCGAGCGCTATTACAACGCATCGAGACTGGCGGCAAAGCAGGACAACAAACGCGCGCTGCAACTGCGCATGGGCCTGCAGGAAGTCCCTGACATGCCGCTATTCGGGGCCGTGAGCCGCATGACGGATCAGAAGGGCCTCGATGTGCTGGCCGCCATTGCCGATGAACTCGTGCAGCTGCCGGCGCAGCTGGTTGTGCTCGGTTCGGGCGATCCCGTGTTGCAACGTCGTTTCCAGGCGCTCGCGCAGCGCCACGCCGGCAGCATCGCCGTGCAGATCGGCTTCGACGAAGGCCTGTCGCACCAGATCGAAGCCGGCGCGGATCTGTTCGCGATGCCCTCGCGTTTCGAGCCCTGTGGGCTGAACCAGATGTACAGCCAGCGCTACGGCACACCGCCGCTGGTGCACGGTACCGGCGGGTTGCGCGATTCGGTGGTCGATTGCTCGCCGGCAACGTTAAAGAATCACGCGGCAGCCGGATTCGTATTCGCGCCGCTTGACCCGGCCACGCTGCTGGAGACTTGCCGCCGCGCCGTGACAGCCTATGGCGACCAGAGAATCTGGCGACAATTGCAGAAAAACGGCATGAGCCGGGATTTCAGCTGGGAGGCGCGCGCGAAGCAATACCTGGACTTGTACCACGCGTTGCCTGTTGGCTAGGCAAGGGCACACTGGAGTAAAATGCCCGTCCATCGTCGTGTGATCCTACGGGTCAGCGGCACCAAAAAACAATTCTGGATGGAGGATGCTGAAATGATCGGTGATCGCATCGAAGTCAACATGGCGGGCGGACTCGATATCGCCCTGCCGCGGATGGTGCATGTGCGCCAGAAGTTCCAGACCAAGAAACTCGACAGCGTCACCAAGACGGTCGTCGAGCAGTTCAAGCGCCCGGAAATTCGCGCCAAGGTCAAACCGGGCATGACCATCGCTGTCGGTTGCGGCTCGCGCGGCATCAACAATATCGCCGAATGTGCCAGGGCCGTAGTCGGCGAACTCAAGGCGCTCGGCGCCCAGCCCTTCATTTTCCCGGCCATGGGCAGCCACGGCGGCGCGACGGCCGAAGGCCAGCGCGAAGTGCTGGAGGGCTACGGCATCACCGAGAGCTATGTCGGTTGTCCGGTCAAATCCAGCATGGAAGTTGTGGAACTCGGGAGGCTGGACGATGGCATGCCGGTCTACATGGACAAGCAGGCGGCCGAAGCCGATGCGGTCGTCATCATCCCGCGCGTCAAGCCGCATACCAACTTCCGCGCAAAAATCGAATCCGGCATCGTCAAGATGCTGACCATCGGCATGGGCAAGATCATCGGCGCCACCACGCTGCATACCTACGGCATGGACATGTTCGGCGAACTGCTGCCGAAAACGGCAAAACTCATCCTCGCCAAAAAGAAGGTCCTGTTCGGCGTCGCCATGGTGGAAAACGCCGCGGACGAAACCGCGATCATCGAGATCGTACCGTCCGAACAGATCTTCGAGCGCGAACCCGTTCTGCTGGCAAAGGCCAAGGAACTGATGCCGCGCCTGCAGTTCGACGAGATCGACGTGCTGGTAGTGGAAAAGATCGGCAAGAACATTTCCGGTTCCGGCATGGACCCCAACATCACGGGGCGCAACTGCCGCTTCATCGAATGGAACATGAAGCCTTTCGTGAAGAAAATCGCGGTGCTCGGCCTGACGCCGGAAACCCACGGCAACGCCTGCGGCATCGGCGGCGCGGACGTGACCACCATGAAGCTGTACAAGGAACTCGACGTCGCCAAGACTTACGCCAACATCATCACCTCGACCTATCTGGATGGCGGCGCGATCCCGATCATCATGAACACCGACGAGGACGCGATCCGTCTCGCCGTCAAGACCGTGGTCCGGGTCAAGCCGCAGGAAACCAAGATCGTGCGCATCGCCACCACGCTCGAGATCATGGACATCCATGTTTCGGAGCCGATGCTGCCGATCATCAGGGCGAACCCCTCGCAGTTCGAAATCGTCGGCAGCCCCGAACCGTTCAAGTTCGATACGAAGGGCACCCTTTATCCGATGCTGGGCAAACACCGGGAGCACGCCGCGGCCTAGTCGCTGCGGCTTGAGCGGCTCTTCCGGCATGCATATCCATCTCGACGCGGTTGGAGGCGTGGCGGGCGATATGTTCATCGCCGCCATGCTCGACGCGTTTCCCGATCTGCGCGACGGCATGCTGGCGGCGATTCGCGCCGCCGGTTTGCCGCCGGAGATTCACGTCGGTCTGGCGGAACATCAGGACCACGCCTTGACCGGGCTGCGCTTCCGCGTCATCGAGCCCCGGGTGGCCGAACTCATGGTTGCCGCGCAACATCATCCGCACACGCCGTTCGCCGACATTCGGGCGCATCTGCAGGCATGTGCACTGGCGCCGGCGATACAGGCGCGCGCGATCGAGATTTTCAGCGCGCTGGCCGATGCCGAAGCGAAAGTTCACGGCAAGACCGTTGATACCGTCAGTTTCCACGAATTGGGCGAATGGGATTCGATTGCAGACATCGTCGGCGCCGCATTTCTGATCGATGCCGTGGCTGGCCTCGACGCAGTGGCGACCACCTGGTCGGTGAGCAGCCTGCCGCTTGGCCGCGGCAGGGCGAAGACCGCTCACGGCATGCTGCCTATTCCTACCCCCGCCACCGTGCTGTTGCTCCAGGGATTCGAATTTGTCGATGACGGCCTGGAAGGCGAACGCGTGACTCCAACAGGCGCGGCCATTTTGCGCCACCTGGGTTGCACTCAGACCGCCTCGCGCCGCTCGCGCCGGCTGCTGCGCACCGGCATCGGCTTCGGCACGCGCAATTTCCCCGGCCTCAGCAACGTGCTGCGCGTTCTGACTTTCGAGCAAGCCCAGGAGAGTCGCGGCGGGGACGAAGTCGCGCAAGTGCAGTTCGAGGTGGATGATCAGACGCCGGAGGATCTGGCGATCGCGCTCGACAAGCTGCGTTCTCATCCCTCGGTACTGGACGTGTTGCAGACGCCGGGGTTCGGCAAAAAGGGCAGGATGACCATGCACATCCAATTGCTGGCCGAGGTTGCGGACATGGAAGGCGTTTTCGATGCCTGCTTCAGCGAAACCACGACCATCGGCCTGCGCTTTCAGGTCATGCAACGCCGCAAGCTCGCGCGCGCCAGCACCACAGTCGAGGCGGCGGGCCGGCAGATGCGGATCAAGGTTGCGCAACGTCCGGGCAGGGAAACCGCAAAAGTGGAAGCGGACGATCTGCTGAATGTGATCGGCGGCCGCGCCGAACGCGAACGCCTGCAGCGCGAAGCCGAGCAGGTTGTATTGCGCAAGGATCGCAAGTGAGCGACGTCAAGCACGCCCTCCCGGAACTGGAAGGCATCTTGCGCGACATCGGACGCATTGCGGTCGCGGTAAGCGGCGGCGTGGACAGCCTCACGCTGGCGACAATCGCTCATCGCACTTCGCGCAGCGAAGCCGAAATGTTCCACGCGGTTTCTCCCGCCGTGCCGCAGGAAGCCACCGATCGCGTACGCACCCTTGCAGCGCGGCAGGGCTGGGTGTTGTCGGTAGTCGACGCCGGGGAGTTCGGCGATGCCAACTATCGCCGCAACCCGGTCAACCGCTGCTTCTACTGCAAGACCAACCTGTATGGCACGTTGGTGCCCCATACGACCGCACAGATCGTCGCCGGTACGAACCTCGACGATCTCGGCGAATACCGCCCGGGCCTTTACGCGGCAGAGAACCACGGCGTGCGCCATCCGTTCGTTGAAGCCGGCATCGACAAGAAAACCGTGCGTGCGCTCGCGCGCCATCTCGGACTCGGGGATGTGGCGGAGCTGCCTTCAGCGCCCTGTCTGTCGAGCCGCATCGAAACGGGTATCGCGATCGATCCGGACATGCTCAAGCTGGTGCATACCGCCGAGTTGCTGGTGTCGAGATCGCTTGCCCCGCGTACCGTGCGTTGCCGAGTGCGCGCCAAGGGCGTGGTGATAGAACTCGACGAAAAGAACCTTGCCGCGCTCGATGACAATGCGCGCGAAACGCTGAGGGTCAATGTCGGCGCGCTGTTCCGCGACGGCGGATTCGAATACCCGGTATCGCTGGCGCCTTATCGCACCGGCAGCGCTTTTCTCGTGCGCCTGCAGCGCGACGCCGCGTGACTTGATCAAAGGCGCCGACATGCAGAGCACAGAGGAAAAGCAAGAGAGGACACAGAGAAATTCGAGACAAAAACAGGCTGGGCTATGATGTAAGAATTTGTTGGCATACCGAGGAATCCGCGATCGCCAACGTTATATCGTCGAATTTGTTCTTCTCGGAATTTTCTCTCTTTTCTCTGCGTGCCCTCCGTGTCAAGTATTTGGAATTGGAACGAAATGACACTGCATAAAGACGTGATGCTGGATTTCGCGCGCGATGCCCGCACCGGGCTCGACGAAGCGGTGATGTGTGCGTCGAAGTCCGTGCCGCATCTATCGGCCATTCTGGAACAGGTGCAGGAAAAGGGGCGGCGGATTCTGCTCACGCGTTTGCTCCCCGAGCAGCTTGACGGACTTTCGGACTCGCATCGCTTTGCCATCGATTACGAGCCGTTATCGCGCACCGGGTACTTCGGTGGAACGCATGAACTGAAAGCAAAGACTCAGGTCGCGGTCGTCGCCGCAGGTACTTCGGATGTTGCGGTCGCGCGCGAAGCAGCGCGCACGCTGCGCTTTTACGGCGAACCCGCAGTGGAGATCAATGATGTCGGTGTGGCCGGCTTATGGCGGCTGCTCGAGCGCCTCGAGGAAATCCGCA
>DATFUO010000163.1:0-6095 GCA_035260785.1 Burkholderiales bacterium | reverse complement strand
AGATCGAGGCGGCGTACCTCGGCGCTCTGATTGAGCCAGAAATGATAAGAAGGCAAATCGAATTCGCAGACGCCGCCCGGAATGGCGGATCGTTGCTTGATTCCCATCAGCCAATCGTTCTCGCGCAGCTCCTGCCCGGTTTTCCCGGACGAGAGAAAGAGATCGGAGACGGCCTTTTCTATATCGGCAAGGACCGTCGTCAACGCTCCCTGGGAAATGGCTGGATTATTGCGAAGGGCGTCGAGGTGCTGCTTTTGCCGCTCCAGCTCCTGCATCACATCCGATTTGAGATCGGCGCGGCCGCCGACGTCTAGAATCTCGAACAATGACGTAAGCGCAACATGGTGCTCTTCAGGATCGTTTTTCAGGGCGAAATAGTGCGCACGCTGGTACAAATCCTCCAGGCGCAGCAGGGTGCGAATCCTCTCGTTGAGCGGGAACTCGTAGCTGATCACAATGTGGGGGGTGGCTACCGGAGTTGGCCAAGTATTGCCGAAAAGCCCCAAAAAATAAAGCTTCGCACAGGTCTTGGTTCTTCTGGCCGGCCAGGATCAGGCAGTCGTCGCGAGCTCCAGGTATCGGAGATGCAACGAGGTTACCTGTGCCTGCAGCGGTTCGAGGCCGTCGTCATTATGAATCACATCGTTCGCCTCGCGCAGTCGCTCCTGTCTGGAGGCCTGTGATGCGATTATCGATAGCACCTCATTCCGGGAAAGCCCGCTGCGTGCCATCACCCGGCGGACTTGGGTCTCCGGCTCGCAATCCACCACGAGTATGCGGCCCATCATGCCTCGACAGGCCCCAGTTTCGATCAGAAGCGGTATAACGACTACGACATAGGGCGCTGTGGATGCACGAATCTGACGCGTGCTCTCGTGTCGGATTAACGGGTGAAGGATCGCTTCCAAGTCCTTTCGGGCGGAAGGGTCGGCGAATACAAGATTGCGCATTTGCGCCCGGTCAAGGCTTCCGTCATGGGCGACGAACTTGCGCCCGAACTTGCGCGCAATTTCTGCAGTCGCCGGCTGGGCCGCCGCGGTCAGTCGATGAGAGATCTCGTCGGTATCCACAAGGTCTGCACCTTGCGACGCGAACATTCCGGCTACCGTCGTCTTGCCCGAGCCGATTCCACCAGTCAGGCCGACCGCGAACGCCATTTTCAGAACAATTGAAGGTAAGTCCGGTTGATCGTCTCGCCCCAGAACAAGGCTATCAACCCTGCAGCGGCGAGGTAGGGACCGAATGGAATCGGGGTATTGCGACCGTGCCGCGTGAATACGATCAAAGCAATGCCGACGACTGCGCCGACCAGCGAAGACAGCAATATCACGATGGGCAACATTTTCCATCCGAGCCATGCGCCGATTGCCGACAGAAGTTTGAAATCACCGAAACCCATGCCTTCCTTCCCCGTGGTCAGCTTGAACAGCCAATATACCGCCCAGAGTGAAACATAGCCCGCAACCGCGCCAGTCACCGCCGACTGCAGCGGCGTGAAGCCGTTGTTCAGATTAATCAGAAGACCCAGCCATAGCAGCGGAAGGGTGATGTCGTCCGGGAGCAGCTGCGTGTCTATATCGATTGCCGTAAGCGCGATCAGGGCCCATGCGAAGACGAGGGCTCCCGCCATTGCCAGCGTCAGTCCGAATCGCCAGCCTATATATCCGGCAAGCACCCCGCTAATCGCCTCCACGATCGGATAGCGGATGCTGATGGGCGCTTTGCACGAGGAACAGCGCCCGCGCAGGAAAACATAACTAAACACCGGAATATTTTCATGGGCTCGAATTTTATGGCCGCAACGTGGGCAGGCCGACCCCGGTGTCATCAGGTTGTAGCGCCCGGTGTCACCAGCGCGCAGTTTCTTTGCCACGTCAGGCAGATTTTTCTGCTCCAGCAGTTGCACCGCCTGTTCGTCCCAGTCTCGCTTCAGCATTTTCGGCAGCCGATGAATGACGACATTGAGAAAGCTCCCAACGATGAGCCCGACCAGTGCGCATACGGCGGCGAGGGTCCCGGCTTGATTCTGCAGTAACTGGATTAATGACATGAGGGAGGGTGTGCGCTACGAACGAACCGCTGTAGATAAAAAAACGCCCGAGTTCGTCGGGCGCGTGAACGTTCGAGGTGGCAACTTGCCTATACCGCTTGACCCATCTTGAAGATCGGCAGGTACATTGCAATAACCATCCCGCCGATCAACACACCCAGCACGACCATTATCATCGGCTCCATCAGACTGGAAAGCGCTTCCACTGCATCGTCGACTTCCTGTTCGAAGAAGTCGGCAACCTTGCCCAGCATTCCGTCCAGCGATCCGGATTCTTCGCCGATCGACACCATCTGTATGACCATGTTCGGGAACACGTTGGTATTGGTCATCGCAAAAGTCAGGCTTATGCCTGCGCTGACTTCCTGCTGGATCTTTTTGGTGGCTTCGTAATAAACATGGTTGCCGGCTGCTCCCGCGACGGAATCCAGCGCTTCCACCAGCGGCACGCCCGCGGCAAACATGGTGGAAAGTGTGCGCGTCCAACGCGCAATCGTGGCTTTGCGAATCAGAGGGCCGAACACCGGGATTTTCAGGAACCATCGGTCCATTATGATTTGCATCTTTACCGAACGTTTCCATGTGTAGAAGAAGAACCATACGCCGAACCCGACACCCCCGAAGATTGCCCACCACCATTGAACGAAGACATCCGAAATTGCCATCACGAACAAAGTGGGTGCGGGCAGGTTGGCGCCGAAACTGGAGAACAGATCCTTGAATGCGGGGATGACGAAAATCATGATGATCGCGGTGATGATGAAGGCCACTACGATGATCGAGATGGGGTAGAAAAGTGCCGCCTTGATCTTGCTTTTGATCGCGAGGATCTTTTCCTTGTAAGTTGCAAGGCGGTCGAGCAGGCTGTCCAGGATACCGGCTTGTTCGCCGGCGCCTACCAGGTTGCAGAACAACGCGTCGAAGTACAGCGGGTACTTGCGGAACGCGACATTCAGGCTGTTGCCCGTTTCGACCTCGTTCTTGATGTCCATGAGGAGTTTGCCGACCGCCGGATTAGAATGGCCCTTGCCGACGATATCGAAGGCCTGAAGCAGGGGCACACCGGCTTTCATCATGGTCGCGAGCTGCCGAGTGAACAAGGTAATGTCCTTGTCCGTAACCCGGCCGCCGCCGCTGCGTTTCTGGCGTTTGACCTTCAGGACCGCGATGCCTTGCCGGCGCAACTGGGATACCACGACATTTTCGCCGCCGGCACGCATATCGCCTTTGACCAGCTTTCCGCCCTTGTCCTTGCCTTCCCAGAGAAAGGTATATTCCTTGACCTTGTCTCTTGCTGCTGTCGCTGCGGTAGCCATAGCGTTACCTCGTCACGTCACTGTCTTGCTCGTTGCGTGGCGACCGGAAGCGCCACCGCACGAATATAACTATGAATAATGCACCGGCCAATCGTTAAAGTAAAGATGGAGGTAATTGACAAATAACTCTGATTTTTAGTCCTTATCCGGTGGGAGCAAGCGTACGGATTTGATCACGCGATCCTGGGTCTGAAGAACCTCAAGCGGGTAGCCGGCCAATTTCAGGCTGGTCCCAGGCTCGGGTATGTCCTGAAAGTGCTCAAGGATGAGGCCATTCAGGGTTTTGGGGCCATCCAGGGGAAATTTGTAACCTAGTTTGCGATTCATGTCCCGGAGCAGGGTTCCCCCCTCGACGATGATGCTGCCGTCTTCCATCCGCCGGAAACGGGCTGTCTGCAGCGGCGATTGAGTCGTAAATTCGCCGATTATTTCTTCGAGAATGTCCTCCAACGTCAACAAGCCCTTGAGTTCGCCGTATTCGTCTACAACGAGCCCGATACGGTCCTGTTGTTCCTGGAAATTTTGCAGCTGCGTCAACAAAGGCGTTCCCATGGGAATGAAATACGGTTCCCGCAACACGTCGACAAGGGTCTGGGCGTTGATGTTTTCGCCTTCCGAGAGGTTCAGTACTTTGCGCACATGCACGATGCCGATGATGTCGTCCAGGCGTTCGCGGTAGACGGGCAGCCGAGTGTGGTTGCTGATCGCGATCTGACGGCGGATTTCTTCCGGTGCCGATTCAATGTCGACCGCTTCGATCTGATTGCGCGGCGTCATCGCATCTTCCACGGTGATCGATCCTAGATCAAACAGATTCAGCAGTATGTTCTGATGCTTCTGCGGAAGAAAATTGCCGCCTTCGAGCACCAGCGTACGCAACTCTTCCATCGTTAGAGTGTGGGTCTGGTTGGCCTGGGGCTTCAGGCGCAGAACCCAGAGCAGGCAGCGAACGAACAAGTTCACGAACCAGACTATCGGATAAACGAGTTTGAGCAATGGCGTCAGAACATAGCTCGCGGGAAACGCAATGCGCTCCGGATAGCTCGCCCCCATGACTTTTGGACTTATCTCGCTGAAGACGAGGATGAAGAAAGTCACCACCACGGTGCCGAGCGTTAGCGCGAGTTCGCTCTCACCAAACAACCGGAACGTTATGACGGTGACAAGCGCCGCGGCAGCTGCGTTGACGAGATTGTTTCCAAGCAGGACCACGCCGAGCAGTCGATCGGTGCGCGCAAGCAATTGCGAAGCAAGGCGGGCACCACGGTGACCGGATTTGGTCAAATGCCTCAACCGATAACGGTTGAGCGCCATCATGCTGGTTTCGGAAATCGAGAAGAAGGCGGAAACGACAAGTAGAACGACGAGAGAGATCAGCAGTGTAGAAAGCGGAATTTCATCCAAGTGCGGTCACCACTAAAATTTGTCTACGGGAAATTAGTATCGGGAGGCGCAACGGCAGTGTCAAGCAACCGGACGTGACACTTTTGGTGTGCTAGCGATTCAGCAACACTTCGAGAACGAACTTGCTGCCGATGTAAGCAAGAAGAAGTGAGAGAAAGCCCGCCAGGGTCCAGCGCATTGCAACGCGCCCGCGCCATCCGTAGAGACCTCGTCCGGCAAGCATGGCGCCAAAGATGATCCACGACAAGATGCCGAACACCGTCTTGTGGGTGAACTGCATCGGTTTGCCGAATAATTCTTCCGAAAACAGAATGCCGCTGCCCAGTGTCAGTGTCAGCAGAACAAATCCAGCAAATATTATCTGGAACAGAAGCCGTTCCATGGTGAGCAGCGGCGGCAGATTCCGCATGAACGGCGGAAGATTGCCTCGATGCAGCCGTCGCTCCATGACCGCCATCATGAGCACGTGCAATGAGGCAATGGTAAAAAGACTGTATGCCAGGAGCGAAATGACCAGGTGAACCTTGAAGGCGGCAAGGTGAGTATTGGTCAGCGGACGCACCGCTGGTAGTGCGAGTGGAAGCAGTGAAAGGCCGGCTGCCGCGGGTACGACCAGAACCTGAAGGCCTTCGAGCCGGTAAAAGAAACTGCCCGTCCAATAAATCAGCGCTGTCAGCCAAATAATCACCGAGACGGCGGTGCCAACCCCGAGATACAGGCTATCACCGGAAAAGACGGAGCGGCCAAGCAGCAACGCGTGCAAGGCCAGCGGTACGATCAGTGCAACGTGCGCCCACGGTGCCCGCCTCGCCGCACCTTGCTCGGCAGCCGGCGTAAGCGCGTCGCGCCACAGAAAAATAGCCAATCCCGCGTAACCGGAACTGACAAGGAGATGAAGTAGAATGTCGTTCATTCTGACGGCGAAAAAGTACTCGCCGAGTTTACAACATCTGCATTCGAATCACATTCTGGATCCATACCGATGCTCGACAACCTCACCGCTCGACTGGCCAGTGTCGTCAAGACGCTGCGCGGTCAGGCGCGCCTGACCGATGCCAACATTCAGGACGCACTGCGCGAGGTTCGCATCGCGTTGCTGGAAGCCGACGTCGCGCTTCCAGTGGTCAAGGAATTCATTTCCAGGGTCAAAGACAAGTCGGTCGGTGAGGCGGTGATTGGCAGCCTTACGCCCGGGCAGGCACTGGTGGGTGTCGTCCACCACGAGCTCACCGAATTGTTGGGCAGTCGCAACGACGCGCTCAATCTCGCCACAGTTGCGCCAGCGGTCATTCTCATGGCGGGTCTGCAAGGTGCGGGCAAAACGA
>DATFUO010000162.1:0-3492 GCA_035260785.1 Burkholderiales bacterium | reverse complement strand
GGCTGATCGAGGTTGAGCGTCTTGACCACGCCGTCGACGACCAGCATCGAATAGCGCTGCGAGCGCACCCCCATACCGCGCGCGGTCAGGTCGAATTCCAGGCCGAGCGCCTTGGAATACTGTCCGCTGCCGTCCGCCATCATGCGCACTTTGCCTTTGGTACGCTGGTCCTTGCCCCACGCACCCATCACGAATGCGTCATTAACCGACAGGCACCAGATCTCATCGACCTTCTTCTTGCGGAATTCGTCGGCCGTCTGGACGAAACCGGGAAGATGCTTGCCCGAACACGTGGGCGTGAACGCCCCGGGCAGTCCCAATATCGCAATGCGCTTGCCGCGCACCAGTTCTTCGACCTTGAACGCATTCGGGCCGACGGTGCAGCCCGGCGTTTCATCCTCGATGAATTCCCACAGCGTGCCGGCGGGAAGTTTGTCGCCTACCTTGATGGTCATTTGTAGCGCCTCCATGAAATGTTCCCTAAAGAAGGTCACAATTGTACCTGCGACACCAATCCGGTTGAATCGGATTAAAACTGTGTCCGGCACTACAATGGCCCAACCAACCGAGTTTGTGCGGTATGTCTGCGAGCGCCTGACCCCTCTCGGGGCGGTAAGCGCGCGGCTCATGTTCGGCGGCTGGGGGCTATATGTCGACAATCAGTTCTGCGCGATCGTTCATCGCGATATCCTGTATCTGAGGGTGGACGATATGACTCGCCCGGATTTCGAAGCCAGGGGCTGCGGGCCCTTCAGGCCGTTTGCCGATAAAGCGCCGATCCTGTCGTACCATGAAGCGCCGGCCGAGATCCTGGAGGACGCGGCGGAAATGCTGGTCTGGGGCCATAAGGCACTCGATGCTGCACTGCGCGGTCGCAACACAAAGCAGCTAAAGCCGCGCAAACAGCCGCAGCACATCTGAATAGACCCGTGAATAAAACATTCACCAAGGAAACCGCCCAGGACGACGACGATCAGGACGCGGGTGCGCCCCCTGTACCGGCGGGCTTGAAGAACTACATTACCCCCGCGGGATTCAAGCGGCTCAAGGACGAGGCGCTGCATCTGCTCGACAAGGAACGTCCGGAACTCGTCAAAGTCATTCAGTGGGCGGCCTCCAACGGCGACCGCTCGGAAAATGCCGACTATATCTACGGCAAGCGCCGCCTGCGGGAAATCGATCGCCGGATCCGCTTCCTGACCAAACGCCTCGGCGCCGCTGTGGTGGTGGATCCCGCCGCGCGCGAGGACACTGACCAGGTCTTCTTCGGCGCGACGGTGACGCTGCTGCACGAGAGCGGAGAGGAAAGGATTTACAGCATCGTCGGCATCGACGAAACCGACCTGTCGCGCGGCCGAATTTCCTGGATTTCGCCGCTCGCAAAGGCGCTGATCAAAGCCCACAAAGGCGACACGGTGACGGTCAGGACGCCCGGCGGCGACGAATCTCTCGAGATCGTGGCTGTGGAATACAAATCCATTGATTGAAGGATTAACACGCTTACCGCAGAGGACGCGGAGGACACAGAGGAAAGACAAGAGAGAAGACAGGCTGGAGTTAGGCATTCGTTGGCATATGCTCCTGCACGTACAACAGTAGCGAAGCGGTTCGGATCACCCTAATTTCAACCGCAGATTTCCTATTAATCGCTCTTCCTCCGCGTCCTCTGCGGTTGGTGCGTCTTTAGATGCCTATTTCCAGCCCTTATCGAGCATGGCGACGAGCGGCCCGAGCTTCGGCGGGCTTGCTTCCAGCGTGACGTGCACGCCCGCCGCGGCGAGCGCATCGCTGCAAACCGGACCGATCGAGGCGACCAATACCGAATTCAAATTGCGGCGCAGCTGATCCGCACCTGCGCGCTGTTCGGCGACGGTGAACAGATTGCGCACCTGGGAAGCACTCGTGAACACCGCCGCATCGATCTCGCCGCGCGCAAGCGCGTCGAGCAACCGGAGCAGCGGGCCAATGTCCTCCGGCAACGCCCACCGGTAAGTGGGCACCTCGATCACAGTCGCGCCGCGCGCCTCCAGCCCCTCTTCGAGTCCAAGATTGGTTTCTCCATAGCGCTGCACCAGTACACGCGCGCCGGATAATTCCACGCCGCGGATCGCAGCCAGCACTTCGACCGTCGTATAAGGTTCTTCGGCGCTGATATCGATGCGGATATTGCGCCCGCGCAGCACTGCGGTCGGCTTGGGACCGCGTACCGCGACGATGCTTTGCGCAAGCAGCGCCAGAAGGTTCGGCGCGAGGCCGAGTTTTTCGGCCGCCTCGAACAGCGCGCGGGACCCGACGCCGGTCTGGAAAATCGCCAGCTTGAACGGGCGTGCCCTCCACTCTTCGATCAATCGCCGGATTGCTTCGGCATCGAGGTCGGGTTGCTCGGCCAGGGCAGGTGCGTGCAAGGGGATCGCGCCCTGCTTTGCCAGCAGGTCCACGAGGTGTTCGCCGAAACGGCTCTCAAGAACGGCAATTCTCTTGTTGTTCATGTTCCCCATTCTACGAAGACATCGGACCGGTGGCGAGATTGTCCAGGTCCCGGGGTCGGCACCGTGCGCGCGTTTGCATGGATGGCCGGTTAGCGCAAGAACATCCAAACAAACCGCACGGATGTTCTACCGAATCGCCCGGCAAGCAAGATCGGACTAAAAGTCGGCAACCGATTGCAATAAACATTTAACCGGTAGCCGGATCATTCGTCCCACGGATCAGGCAGTTTCAGGCAATCGATTGTTCGCCCGGTCGGATCAATTTCCGTAGCAAAACGTGTCTATCAGGAGGAAATCATGAAAACAGTTTCGAAACTGATGTTGGCAGGTGCGCTCACTTCGATGTTTGTCGCCGGTGGTGCGCTTGCCGATGGCGCGAAAATCACGACCCGCAGCCCGGAAGCCGCGCAGGCCGATCTGGTCCGCGACTGGAATTTCACCGGCGGCGGAACCCCGGTTCCGGTGCGCGAACGCACCAAGTCCGAAATGCAGGCCGACCTCGTACGCGACTGGAATGGTCCGTCCAAGGCCACAATTGCCGCGGAAGACAAGCACATCCCGCAAACCCGCACTGCCCAGCAAGCTTACGACGACCTGGTTCGCAACTGGAACTGAAATCTTTTTGCCTCATATGAAACGGGCGGCCTCTCGGTCGCCCGTTTCCTTTTGAATTTCATCCCCGCCTAGCGGCGCACGGTCGCGGCGGTCTGGCCGAACAGGATACTGCGCGATTTCTCGTCGATGGTGGGTTTGGTATTGACGGCCTTGCCCTTCTCGTAGGCGCGCTCCACGGCCGGCCGCGCGCGGATCACCTCGAACCAGCGTTTCAGGTTCGGAAAATCATCGAGATTCTGCTTCTGGCGCTCATGAGGGACGATCCAGGGATAGGCGGCCATGTCGGCGATCGAATAATCGCCGGCCACGAAATCCCGGTCGGCGAGGCGCTTGTCCAGCACCGCATACAGCCGCGACGTTTCGTTGACGTAACGGTCGATCGCGTAGG
>DATFUO010000161.1:0-2193 GCA_035260785.1 Burkholderiales bacterium | reverse complement strand
ACCGGCAAGATAAACGGCGCAGTCGGGAACTACAACGCCCATCTTGCCGCTTTTCCCGGCTTCGACTGGGAGCCCTTCTGCCGCGACTTCGTCGAAAAGCTCGGCTTCGAATTCAATGCCTACACCACGCAGATCGAACCGCATGACAGCATCGCCGAATTGTTCGACGCCTGCGCCGGGCTCAATACCGTGTTGCTCGATCTGGACCGCGACATCTGGGGTTATATCTCGATCGGCTATTTCAAGCAGAAGGTAACAGAAGGCGAAGTCGGTTCCTCGACGATGCCACACAAGGTCAACCCGATCGATTTCGAGAATTCCGAAGGCAATCTCGGCCTCGCCAATGCATTGCTGTCGCACTTGTCGGCCAAATTGCCGATCTCGCGCTGGCAGCGCGACCTGACGGACTCGACGGTACTGCGCAATATGGGCGTGGCCCTGGGTTACAGTTTGCTGGCCTACGACGCCTGCCTGCGCGGCCTGAACAAGCTGGAGCCCGATCCAAAGCGCATTTCCGATGATCTGAACGCCAATTGGGAGGTCCTCGCCGAACCGATCCAGACGGTCATGAAGCGCCATGGCATCGAGGATGCGTACGAGCAGTTGAAGGCGCTCACGCGCGGCAAGGGCGGCATCAACCGCGATTCGCTGCATCAATTCATCCGCAGCCTCGTCATTCCGCCCGTGGAAAAGGAACGCCTGCTGGCCCTGACCCCGGCCGCTTACACCGGTCTGGCGGAGCAGCTGGCCAAGCGCACCTGAAACGTCAAGGCGTACGCCTTGCGCGCCAGCATTCGATGATCGCCGGCATCACGGACAGCACGATGATGCCGAGAATGACGGCCGTAAGATTATTCCGGACCATCGGCAGGTTGCCGAAGAAAAAGCCGGCATAAGTCAGCAGCGCCACCCACAAGACGGCCCCCGTCACATTGAAAACCAGGAAGCGCCGGTAGCTCATCGCACCGATACCCGCCACGAAAGGCGCATAGGTGCGGATGATCGGGACGAAGCGCGCGATGACGATCGCTTTGCCGCCATGGCGCTCGAAAAACAGGTGGGTTCGATCCACGTAGGCGCGTTTGAAGAATCGTGAGTCGTCGAACCGGAAAACTTTCGGCCCGAGATAGCGGCCGATCGAATAATTCAGCGAATCCCCTGCAATTGCCGCAGCAATCAGCAGAAACACCAGAGAATGCACGCTGAGCTCGCCCGCGGCGGCAATGGTTCCGGCCACAAACAGCAACGAGTCGCCGGGCAGGAACGGCGTGACGACCAAGCCCGTTTCAAGGAAAACGATCAGAAAAAGGACCGCGTATACCCATGCGCCGTACGTCTGCGCCAGATCCCGCAGGTGCTGGTCCAGGTGCAGGACCAGATCGACAAAGCCGGAAAACAGATCCATGGAGGATCCCGCCCTTTTAGACGACGGCCTCTTCCTGCTTCTTCTCGGGCTTGATGAAATCCTCGCGCGTGACGCCGAGCCACATCACCAGCGGGCTCGCAACGAGCACAGACGAATATATGCCGAATAGGATGCCGATGGTGAGCGCCAGCGCAAAGTAGTGCAGCGTCTCGCCGCCGAAGATCAGGATAGACGTGACCATCAGCTGCGTGCAGCCGTGGGTGATGATGGTGCGCGACATAGTGCGGGTGATGGCGTTGTTGATGACTTCCGGCGTACTGGCCTTGCGCATCTTGCGGAAATTCTCGCGAATCCTGTCGAATACGACCACCGATTCGTTCACCGAATAACCCAATACGGCGAGCACCGCCGCGAGCACGGGCAGCGAAAACTCCCACTGGAAGAACGCGAAGAAGCCCAGGATAATCACCACGTCATGCAGGTTGGCGATGATCGCCGACACCCCGAATTTCCACTCGAACCGAAGCGCCAGATAAACCACGATGCCGATGGACACAAGCAACAGCGCCAGAGCCCCATTTTCAACCAGCTCCTTGCCGACCTGCGAACCGACAAAATCGACGCGCCGCAGTTCGACGGACGGATCGTCCTGGCGTAACGCCTTGATCACGGTTTCGGATAACTGAGCGCCGGTTACGCCCTGCTTGGCCGGCAGCCGGATGAGCGCCGTTTGCGAACTGCCAAAGCTTTGCACGGTTGCGTCGGCGAGATTCACCCGGATCAAGGTCTCGCGGATCTTGTCGACATCTACGGCGTGTCCGTAGTTG
>DATFUO010000160.1:0-10364 GCA_035260785.1 Burkholderiales bacterium | reverse complement strand
CCTTCGGCGATTTCGGCAGCGAACATGACGGTTTCCGACAAGGTCGGATGGGAATGGATGGTGAGTGCAATGTCCGCCGCGTCCGCCCCCATTTCCAGGGCGAGGACCGTTTCCGCAATCAGTTCGCCGGCGTTTGGGCCGACAATGCCGGCGCCCAGCAGCCGGCGCGTTTTCTTGTCGAGGATCAGCTTGGTCATTCCCTCATCGCGCGCCGTTGCGCGCGCGCGTCCGCTCGCGGCCCAGGGGAAGCTCGCTTTCTCAATCTCGACACCTTGTACCTTGGCCTGCGTTTCCGTCAGACCCATCCATGCAACCTCGGGGTCGGTATAGGCCACCGACGGAATGGTACGTGCGTCGAATGCGGCTTTGTGTCCCGCGATGACTTCCGCTGCGATCTTGCCTTCATAGCTGGCCTTGTGCGCGAGCATGGGGTCCCCGACGATGTCGCCGATGGCAAAAATGTGCGCGACGTTGGTGCGCAGCTGCTTGTCCACCGGAATAAAACCGCGCTCATTGACCGCGACACCTGCGGCTTCCGCGGCAATCGCCTTGCCGTTCGGGCGCCGACCTACCGCCAGCAGCACGCGGTCGTAAACCTGTGGCGGCGGTGCATTCTCGCCTTCGAACGTCGCTTTCAGGCCGTCTTTCTGCGGTTCGAGTCGTGTCACTTTGGTCTTCAGATATATGCCCTCGTAACGCTTCTCGATGCGCTTGTGCAACGGCCGGATCAGGTCGCGATCGGCCCCGGGAATCAGCCCATCGAGCAATTCCACCACTGTGACTTTCGCACCGAGACCATCATATACACAGGCCATCTCCAGACCGATGATGCCGCCACCGATCACCAGCAACCGCTTCGGGACGTCTTTCATTTCGAGCGCTGCAGTGGAATCCATCAGGCGCGGATCGTCGTAGGGCAATCCAGGAATCTTTGCGGATTGCGATCCCGCCGCGATGATGGCGGCATCGAATGACACTTTTTTGACGCCGTCGGGGGTTTTCACTTCGATCATATGGGCAGACGTGAAGGTGCCCGCGCCGTGCACGACGGTGACTTTGCGCTGCTTGGCCAGTCCCGCGAGTCCGCGAATGGATTTTTCGACCACGCCGTTTTTCCATTCGCGCAGTTTGTCCAGTTCGATCTTCGGATTGCCGAACACCAGGCCGAAGTGGCCCATCTCCTCGGCCTCTGCAACGACCCGGGCCGCATGCAACAGCGCTTTGGAGGGAATGCAGCCGACGTTCAGGCATACGCCGCCCAGTACCGGATAGCGCTCGATCAGCACCGTCTGCTTGCCGAGATCGGCGGCTCGAAACGCCGCCGTGTAGCCGCCAGGCCCCGAACCCAGCACGACGACTTCGGTATGGATGTCGCCCTTGATTACCGGGGAAGACGATGTGACCGCGGGCGCTTTCGCTGCTGCGGGCGCCGGCGCGGATTTCGGCACTTCCGATTTTTGTGTCGGTGCTTCTGCCTTCGGCGCTGGCACGGCAGGCGATGCACCTTCGAGCGTCAGGATTAGACTGCCTTCGGACAATTTATCGCCGGGCTTGGTCTTCAGTTCCTTGATGATGCCTGCGACCGGCGAGGGAACCTCCATTGTCGCCTTGTCCGATTCCAGCGTGATCAGCGAATCTTCCTTCGCGACCGTGTCGCCGGGTTTGACCAGCACTTCGATCACGGGAATGTTCTTGAAGTCGCCGATGTCCGGGACTTTGACTTCGATTATTTGGCTCATCAGAGTTTTTTCTTCAATGAACTGCTAATTACAGAAACCAAACTGCTCCTCAAGAAGACACGATTACCCTCGCGTTAGCGTGGAGTCCCCTTCAAGAACACAAAGTAACACGAGAAATACAAGGTCACGATTCGGCTCTTCTTGGTGAACCTTCGTGCCCTTAGTGCCTTCGTGGTGAGACTGACTGCTCTATCGATTCTTGGCCGAACTGCGGCAAAAGATCACTCGCGAACCTGGCCGTCGCCGAGGACGATGAACTTGAGCGACGTCAGGCCTTCGAGGCCGACCGGGCCGCGCGCATGCAGCTTGTCCGTGGATATGCCAATCTCGGCGCCAAGGCCGAACTCGAAGCCGTCGGCGAAGCGCGTTGATGCATTGACCATTACCGAAGCCGAATCCACCTCACGCAAAAACCGGCGTGCGCGCGTGATGTCCTCGGTCACGATCGCGTCGGTGTGCTGCGATCCGTAAACCGTGATGTGGTCGATGGCCTGGTCGAGTCCGTCTACGATCCGCACCGAAAGGATGGGCGCGAGATACTCGGTGTACCAGTCCTCTTCGCTCGCGGGCTTCATCTGTGCAACGATCGCCCGCGCCCTATCGTCGCCGCGCAGTTCGACGCCCTTGTCCAGATAGATTTTCGCCAGCGGCGGCAGCAGGCGCGCAGCGATGTCCCTGTGCACCAGCAGCGTCTCCATGGTATTGCAGGTGCCGTAGCGCTGCGTCTTGGCGTTGTCAGCAATGCGGATCGCCTTGTTCAGGTCTGCGTTGTCGTCGATATAGACGTGGCAGACGCCATCGAGGTGCTTGAGCACCGGGATGCGCGACTCGCTGGAAATGCGTTCGATGAGCCCCTTGCCGCCGCGCGGCACGATGATGTCGACGTAGTCCTTCATCGTGATCAGTTCGCCGACGGCCGCACGATCGGTGGTCTCGATGACCTGCACCGCGGTTTCGGGCAATCCTGCCGCCTTGAGGCCTTCGTGCACGCAGGCGCCGATGGCCTGGTTGGAGTGAATCGCTTCGGAGCCGCCGCGCAGGATCGCCGCATTACCGGACTTCAGGCACAGCGCCGCGGCGTCAGCCGTCACATTCGGACGCGCCTCATAGATGATGCCGATCACGCCCAACGGCACACGCATCCTGCCGACCTGGATGCCGCTGGGCTGATAACTCATGCCGCTGATCTCGCCCACCGGATCGGGCAATTGCGCGACCTGGCGCAGACCTTCCGCCATTGAAGACACGCTCTTCGGTGTCAGCGTCAGGCGATCCATCATGGCGGCCTCGAGCCCTTTTGCCCGCGCTGCCTCGAGATCCTTGCGGTTCGCATCGAGCAGGCGCGCGATGTCGCGCTCGACGGCCTGCGCCATTGCCATGAGGGCATCGTTTTTCGCGCCGGTCTCGGCTTTCGCCATGGCCCGCGAAGCGGCGCGCGCCGCTCTGCCGACCGAATGCATGTAGGACTGAATGTCCATGTTCCTATTCCCGGATACCGGCGCCGATTTTACCCCTATTCGCCGTTTCCCGGCCTTGTTGCGCCGTGGACATCAGGTCCAGTCCGAGCTGCAGCAGGCCGTCCCACACGTCGCCAACCGCCAGACCTTTGATCATGCGGTCTATCTCGGCGGCGCGCCGCAGCGCGGCCACCAATTGGGGCAGCGAGAGGCGGCGCAGTGCCGCCGGCATCAAATCCTGCCGAGGCCCCCACACGCGGGCATCGCGCAGGGCCTGTGCGAGCGGCCGGCCACCGGCCAGGGTCGATTTGACCCGGGACATCGCACGCGCTTCTTCCGCGATCGCCCACAGCACCAGTGGGGCAGCAACGCCCTCGGTCCGCAGGCCGTCTAGCATGCGCACAAAGTGCACACGATCGGAACCAAGCAACGTTGCACCGATTTCGAATACATTGAAGCGCGCGACATCGACCACAGCGTCTTTTACTTCGTCGTACGGCAGCGATCCGGCGGGAAACAGCAGGGCCAGCTTCTGCACTTCCTGATGTGCCGCCATCAGATTTCCCTCGACCCGGTCGATCAGGAACTCGATGGTAGGCGAGTCGGCATGCTGCCCTTGCTGTGCCAGGCGTTCGGTCAGCCAGGACCCAAGGCGGTCGCGCTTGATCGCCGCGGCGTGTACGGCAATCCCGGCGCTTTCGAGCGCGACGAACCATTTCGATGCTTGCGACTGGCGATCCACGCCGGGAAGCGAGATCAATGTCACAGTCTCCACTGGTGGAGAGCCTGCCAGTCGCTGCAATGCTTCGCTGCCGTCCTTGCCGGGTTTGCCTGATGGAATGCGCAGGTCGAGCAGGCGTTTGGGCGCAAACAGCGACATGCTGTTGCTCATCATGGCGAGCTCGCCCCAATCGAAGCCGGACTCGACGATCAGCACGCGGCGTTCGTCGAAGCCCTGCTCCAGCGCCTTTGCCCGGATGCGGTCGGCCGCTTCCAGGGCAAGCAGCAGTTCTTCCCCGTAAACGAAGTAGAGATTTTTCAGTCCTCGGGAAAGGTGTTGGGGGAGTTGTACCGAGTCGATGCGCATCAACAGGGGCTCAACCGTTCATGCGCGCCAGCAGCTGCTCGAGTTTTTCCGGGTCATCGCTCCTCAGCATCTTCTGGGTAAACACGATGACTTCCTGCAGATCGGATTTGAGCACCTGCTGCTTCACCGACAGCAGGTGCGCCGGATGCATCGAGAACTGCCGAAGACCAAAGCCCAGCAGTACGCGCGTGAGCCGCACGTCGCCGGCCATTTCGCCGCACACGGCGACCGGCACGTCGGCACGGTTTGCGCTGCGAATGATGTGCGCAACCAGATTGAGCACCGCCGGATGCAACGGATCGTACAGGTGCGCCACGGTATCGTCGGCGCGATCGATCGCGAGCATGTACTGGATCAGGTCGTTGGTGCCGATCGAAAGGAAGTCGAGTTTACGGGTGAACGTGGAGAGCGACAGGGCTGCGGCCGGAATTTCGATCATGCCGCCGACCGGAATCTTCTTGTCATATGCAATCCCGTCCTCGTCGAGACTGCGCTTGGCTTCGCCAATGTGGTGCAGCGTCTGGTTGAGCTCGTTTGCCGAGGACAGCATCGGAATCAGGATGCGCACCTTACCGTAGTGCGAAGTCTTCAGGATCGCGCGCAACTGGCGGTGAAACATCTGCGGCTCGGCGAGGCACAGCCGGATCGCGCGTAGTCCCAGCGCCGGATTGGGCGCGACTCGCTCGGCAGCGTCGACGTGTTTGTCGGCACCAAGATCGAAAGTGCGAATGGTGACCGGGCGGCCATCCATCTCCTGCACGACGCGGCGATAGGCTTCGAATTGCTCGTCCTCGCCCGGCAGGTCGCCCCGGTTCAGATAGAGGAATTCCGTACGGAACAGGCCAACGCCGTCGGCGCCGGCGTCCCTCGCGTCGACGACATCGTCGGGCAGCTCGATATTGGCGTGAAGTTCGACCGACGTGCCGTCGAGCGTGGTCGTCCTGGTTTTCTTGAGGCGCCTGAGCTTGAGGCGCTCGAGCTCCCACTGCTCCTGGCGCAGCTTGTATTCGGCAAGTACCGTCTTATCCGGATTGACAATGACCACGCCGTTGCTGCCGTCGATGATCAGGACTTCGTTCTCGCGGATCAGCGTGCGCGCGTGATGCAGCGCCACCACCGACGGGATGTTCAGGCTGCGCGCGATGATCGCAGTGTGCGAAGTGGCGCCGCCAAGGTCGGTGACGAAGCTTGCGAAGCGGTGGCTCTTGAACTGGATGACATCGGCGGGGGACAGGTCGTGTGCGACGAGAATGCTGTTTTCTTCCGGCGTGCTGCGCGCCAGCACCTGGCCGGGGCGTCCCATCAGGACCTTCAGGATGCGCTCGACGACCTGAACGACGTCGGTTTTGCGGTCCCTCAGATAGCCGTCCTCGATGCGTTCGAACTGGTCGATCAGCGCATCCATCTGCAGTTTGAGCGCCCACTCGGCGTTGCATTGCAGGGATTCGACCAGCTGTTTCGGCATCTCCGAAAGCGTCGGATCGTCGAGAATCATCAGATGCACGTTGAGGAAGGCCTCGAACTCGGCCGGCGCCCCTGAGGGAATGTGCTCCCCGAGGCTTGCGAGTTCCGCGCGTGCCGTGACGACAGCGGCGTCAAAGCGGGCCTTTTCCTCCGCGACGCGCGACTTGGAAATATCGTAATGCGCGACCTCAAGCTGCGCATGCGACACCAATTGCGCATGACCGATTGCAATGCCGCCCGACACGCCGATGCCGTGGATGGTAAAGCTCACTCCCCTTCCCCGAATTTGTCGTTGATCAGTCCGACCAGCGCTGTCATGGCCTGGGCTTCGTCGGGGCCGTCTGTCTCGATTGACACCAGCGAGCCCTTTGCCGCAGCAAGCATCATCACGCCCATGATGCTCTTGGCGTTGACCTTGCGGCCGTCCCTGGTTATCCAGACTTCGGCCGTGAACTGGGCCGCCAGCTGCGTGAGCTTGGCGGAAGCGCGGGCGTGCAGGCCCAGTTTGTTGGCTATCTCAATTTCCCGTTGCTGCATTTCTCACCTGTGCAATGGGCATTTGCATGACGCCTTCGATACCACCGGAAACGGCCTTGGCCACGACGGTTTTCAGCGACTCGTTGCGATAAGTCAGCGCGCGCACCACCATCGGCAGGTTCACGCCCGCCACGCCTTCGATTTTTCCGGGCACGAGCAGCTTGCAGGCGATGTTGCTCGGAGTCGCGCCGTAGACGTCGGATAGAACCAGGACTCCGCCGCCCTCATCGAGGCCGCGAATCAGTTTTATTGCCTGTGACAGCACCAGCTGCGGATCGTCATGCATGCCGACGCCGATCTGCATCAATTGCGCGGGCCGCTTGCCCATCACGTGGCTCGCGCAGTGAATCAGGCTTTCACCGAGCGTACCGTGAGCGATGATCAGGATTCCAACCATGGGTGCCTGGAGGCGTCGACCGGGATTGATTTGCAGATTCTACCTTTGCAGGCTGAAGCTTGATCGGGTGAACTGGGCTACCCGATCAGATGCCGCGTCGATCACGATTGGCCGCCTTTTTCGATTGCATCGATCATCATCGCGGCGGCATTGAATCCGGTCTGGTCGGCGATTTCGCGCATGCAGGTCGGACTGGTCACGTTGATTTCGGTCAGGTAATCACCGATCACGTCCAGCCCGACGAGAAGCAGGCCCGCCGCCTTCAGTTCGGGTCCCAGTGCGCGCGCTATTTCCCAGTCGCGGGCGGACAGCGGTTGCGCCACGCCAGTCCCGCCGGCTGCAAGATTTCCCCGGGTTTCGCCCGGTTTTGGAATGCGTGCCAAAGCGTACGGGACCGGCTCGCCGTCGACGATGAGCACGCGTTTGTCGCCCTTGGCGATCTCCGGGATGAACTTCTGCGCCATGACCGTACGCTGTCCATGATGGGTCACGGTCTCGATTACGACACCGATGTTGTAGTCCTGACGATGCAGACGGAACACCGAAGTGCCGCCCATCCCGTCGAGCGGTTTGACAATGATGTCGCCGAACTCGGCAATGAAATTGCGGATCAGCGCTGCTTCGCGCGTGACCAGGGTCGGCACGGTGAATTTCGGGAATCTGGCAATGGCCAGTTTTTCATTGTGGTCGCGCACCGCACGCGGATTGTTTATCACCCAGGCTCCCTGTCGCTCAGCCAGCTCCAGCAGGTAGGTGCTGTAGATGTACTCCATGTCGAACGGCGGGTCCTTGCGCATCATCACCGCGTCGAAGGTCTCGAGCCCAACGGCCGAGCGCTCGCCTACCCGGTACCACTGCTTGGCGTCGGTCGTCAGCACCAGCTCCCGCGCATAGCCGAGCACCTTACCGTCGCGCAGGACAAGATCTTCCTGTTGCAGCGACGACAGCATATGCCCTCGGGAAGCGGCTTCGCGCATCATCGCGTAGGAGGAGTCCTTGTAGGTCTTGATGCTGTCGAGCGGGTCGACGACAAAGGCTATTTTCATGTGGGTCAATAGGTTGGGAGCGCCGGATTGTAGCAGACGCCCCCTAGAGCTTTACTCGGCACCAGTACCAATAGTTTCCTAACAAGAAAAAAAGCTTCCTGTTGGTATTGACTAAGTCTTCCGGCGCCGTCAACATCGGGGTCCGATCCGAGCCCACAGGATTTGTTTCATGCCCCTCCGGTTACTGCGATTCGCTCTGAACTCCCGGTACCCGGAACCGCGCATGTTTCGCACCCCGGAGCGGCTGCGGACGGCTTACGACGTCGTAATTATCGGCGCCGGAGGGCATGGACTAGCAGCTGCTTACTATCTCGCGAAAGACCACGGGATAAGAAATATAGCGGTATTGGAGAAAGCTTACCTCGGCGGTGGCAACACCGGCCGCAATACCACGATCGTGCGCTCGAATTATTTGACGCCGGAGGGCGTGGCTTTTTATGACGCCTCGGTGCGCCTGTGGCGGGACCTTGCGACCGATTTCGACCTTAATCTTTTCTACTCGACGCGCGGCCACTTCACGCTGGCGCATACCGATTCGGCCCTGCGCACCATGCGCTGGCGCGCGGAGGTCAACAAGCATTTCGGGGTCGACAGCGAGCTGGTCGGATGCAAAGAAATCGAAGCAGCCTGTCCCCAGATGGATCTTTCCTGCGGGGGGCACGCGCCGATTCTTGGCGCGCTCTACCACGCGCCGGGCGCAATTGCGCGTCACGATGCCGTGGCATGGGGTTATGGGCGCGGCGCCGACCGGCGCGGCGTCGAGATCCACCAGAAAACCGAAGTGCTGGCCATCGACGTGGAGGGTGGTCGCGTGACGGGCGTGCGAACCAGCCGGGGAAATATCGCCACGACCAAGGTGTTGTGCGCCGTCGCGGGTTCCACGCCGAAGATTACCGACATGATTGGCATTCGCACGCCCATCTATATCCATCCATTGCAGGCAATGGTCTCCGAGCCTATGAAGCCATGGCTGGACCCGATCCTGGTTTCCGGGAGCCTGCACGTCTACGTCAGCCAATCCGCCCGCGGCGAACTTGTCATGGGTGCGTCGCTCGATCCGTATGAGTTGCATTCCACCCGTTCGACCCTGGATTTCGTCGAGGGACTTGCGGATCACATGCTGGACATGTTCCCTTTCCTCTCGCACACGAACATCAACCGCCAGTGGGCGGGAATGGCGGACATGACGCCGGATTTCGCACCGATCATGGGCAAAACGCCCGTCGAGGGCTTCTACCTCGATTCGGGCTGGGGAACCTGGGGCTTCAAGGCCACGCCGGTGTCCGGCAAGACCATGGCGTACACCGTAGCGAATGACCGCGATCACGAATTGATCGAAGGCTTCCGGCTGTCCCGCTTCGCGGAATACGAGCTGACGGGGGAGAAAGGTGCTGCCTCGGTCGGTCACTAAAAAGTGCTTGAACCACGGAGACCACGGAGACCACGGAGGACATGGAGAACCCATCAAGTGGAAGTTGAAATGAATAGTCAGGTCAAATTTGAATTTTTTGTGGCGAGTTTTTCGCCGTGCTCTAAAAGGGTACTCCACGCTTTGCGAGAGTATCCGTGTCCTCCATGGCGAAGATTTTTTTCGAGGTGCTAAAGTCGTGAAACTGATGCGCTGTCCGATCAATGGTTTCAGGCCGGTGTCTGAATTCCAGTATGCCGGCGAGATCCGGCCGATGCCGGACCCGGACGCCTGTTCGGACTCCGCATGGACGGACTACGTGTTCAACCGCAACGGCGCACCCGGCATCAAGAAAGAATGGTGGCTGCATCTGGCGAGCGGCATCTGGTTTATTGCCGAGCGCAATACCGCGACCGACGAAGTGCAGCGCACTTATCTCTACGGCGAGGAGCCGGCATGAGCGCACGGTTGCCGCAGATGCCCGACGAGTGGATAGACCGTTCGACTGCGCTTGATTTCGAGTTTGAAACCGAACGCTTCCAGGGTTTTGTCGGCGATACGGTCACCAGCGCTTTGAGCGCTGCGGGCGTGAGTGCGCTGGGGCGCAGTTTCAAATACCACCGTCTGCGCGGCGTCCTGTCGATGGCGAACCATGACGTCAATGTGCTGCTGCAGGACGGCGGCCGGCCGAATTTGCGTGGCGACGTTGCGCCGCTGCGCAAGGGCATGCGGGTAGCCGCGGTAAACACTTTTGGCGGGGTCAAATTCGATCGCGCGCGCATACTCGATCGGTTGTCTGCCGTGCTGCCTGTGGGTTTTTACTACAAGGCCTTTCACTCGCCCAAATCGCTGTTTCCTTTCTGGGAGCGGCTATTTCGCCGCATCACCGGCCTGGGTGAACTGGATTTCTCGGTGACGCGCCTGCGTACACACAAGCGCTACGACTTCTGCGACGTGCTGGTAATAGGAGCCGGGCCCTCCGGTTTGTCTGCGGCCCTGGCTTGCGCGGACGCCGGTGCGAGGGTGTGCATCGTTGACGAAAATGCGCGCATCGGCGGCAGCCTGACTTACCAGCGCGGTGGCAGCGATCGGGCGCTCCAGCTGCTGCGAGATCTTGGCGAACGCGCCGGCCGGCATTCCCAAATCACCGTGCGGCCCGGCACGCTCGCTGGCGGGTACTACGCGGATCACTGGGTACCGCTGATCGAAGACCGCCACATGACCAAGAT
>DATFUO010000159.1:0-3136 GCA_035260785.1 Burkholderiales bacterium | reverse complement strand
CTTGCAGCCGCGTGCGGGGTCTTCGAGGGCTTTCCAGGCGACGCCGATGACTTTGTTGTCGCCGTTTTCGACGCGGCGCAGATAGATGTCCTGGATGGGATTGTGGGCCTTCGACATTTTCCACTGGCCGCGCGGGCTGTCGATGGTGGCCCCTTCCATTGCGGCAATGACCGCCTTCTGGTTGCCGATGTCGCCTTTCACTTTCTCCAGCGCCTGCGCGAGCAGCAGACCGGTGTCGTAACCCTGCACGGCGTAGACATCCGGGTCGGTCTTGTAGGCCTTCGCGTAGGCGGAACGGAAAACCTTGTTGCGGGGATTGTCGAGCGAGTCCGCATAATGCAGCGTGGTGAGCAGGCCTTCAGCGGCTTCGCCCTGCGCTGCGAGCACGCCCTCGGTGAGGAAGCCGGAACCGTATAGCGGGATCTTGTCCTTGAGGCCGGCGGCCGCGTAATCCTTGACGAACTTGACGGCGCCGCCGCCAGCGAAGAAGCAGGCCACGGCATCCGGCTTGATCGAAGCGATTTCGGTCAGCAGCGCCTGGAATTCGACGTTGGGAAAGGGCACGAACAATTCCTTCACCACCGTTCCGCCGGCCGCGCCAAAGCCCTCGCTGAACGAAGCCAGCGATTCTTCGCCCGCCGCGTATTTCCAGGTAATGAACACTGCTTTCTTGTGGCCCCGGTCGACCATGACTTTGCCCAACGGATGCACCGGCTGCCAGTTGGTGAACGACGTGCGGAACACGTTCGGAGTACAGAGCGCGCCGGTCGCAGCAGCGGCGCCCGCATTCGGTATGACCATCAAGGTGCCGCTTTCCTTCGCCACCTTGAGCATGCCCATGGCGACACCGGAGTGCACCGATCCGACGAGGACATCGACCTTGTCGCGGGTGATCAGCCGGTTGGCATTGTCCGTCGCCTTGGAAGGTTCCGACTCGTCGTCGACCTTGAAGAACTCGACTTCGCGGCCGCCGAACCTGCCGCCGGACTGTTCGAGTGCGAGCCTCAGCCCGTTCTCGATGGCGACGCCGAGCTGTGCATACGTGCCGGTGTAAGGCAGCATGAGCCCGAGGCGAAGCTTCGCCGATTGCGCACTCACCATTGATGGCAGCAACGACGCACCCACGAGTGCACTGGCGCCAACGAGCAATTCACGTCTTTTCCGACTCTGCATGTTCCGTTCCTCGATGTTCCGGTTGTCTTGCGTTTTTGCCCGCGTCCCTATCGATTCCTCAACTTGAAGCGCTGGATCTTTCCGGTCGCCGTTTTCGGCAACTCCGGAATGAACTCGACCCAGCGCGGATACTTGTAAGGCGCAAGCCGGTCCTTCACGTGGCTCTTGAGCGCGTCGGCCAGCGAGGGTGCCGCGGCAACGCCTGGCCTGGTGACGATGAACGCCTTCGGTTTGATGAGCTGCTGGTCGTCCGCCACGCCGATCACGGCGGCTTCGAGCACATCGGGATGCGTCATCAGCGCCGCCTCCACTTCGAACGGCGACACGTACATGCCGCTGACTTTCATCATGTCGTCGGAGCGCCCGCCGTAAGTGTAATAACCTTCCGCGTCCATGGTGTACTTGTCCCCGGCGCGCGTCCACGGACCGACGAAGGTCGCCAGCGTCTTTGCACGATTGCCCCAATACTGGATCGCGCTGGTCGGGCCGTTGATCTGAAGTTCGCCGATCTCGCCGGCCTCGACGTCCCTTCCCTGTTCGTCGGCGAGGCGAATCTGGTAACCGGGCACCGGCTTGCCGGTGGTGCCATAGCGCACTTCGCCCGGCCGGTTGGATATGAAAATATGCAGCATCTCGGTGGAGCCGATGCCGTCGAGGATCTCCACGCCGAAGCGTTCGGTCCAGCGACGACCCAGGTCCGCAGGCAGCGCTTCGCCCGCCGAAGTGCATACGCGCAGCGCAAGTTCCTGCCTGGCCGGCAGATCGGGATGGGCGAGCAGCGCGCCGTAGAGCGTCGGCACGCCGTAGAAAATCGTCGGACGGTGTTCCTTGAGGCGTTTGAACACGGCCGCCGGTGTGGGCCGCTCCGCCATCAATATTGCGGTGGCGCCCACCGCAAGCGGAAACGTCAGCGCGTTGCCCAGTCCGTAGGCAAAGAACAGTTTGGCGGCGGAAAAAACGATGTCGCTTTCGCGAATGCCGAGAATCGGTTTTGCGTAAAGTTCCGCGGTCTGGATCAGGCTTGAATGGATGTGCACGGCACCTTTCGGTGTGCCGGTGGAACCCGAGGAATACAGCCAGAAACAGATATCGTCGGCCGTGGTCGGCGCCGGCTTGAATGTCGTAGCGGCGCGGGACATGAGTTGCTGCAGTTGAAGGTGGCCGTGAGCATCCTTGCCCGAAACGATGACGTGCTCGAGGAACGGCAGATCGTTCAATAGCGGCTCGAAAACCGGCAGCAACGTCTCGGAAACGATCAGCGCGCGAACGCGGCTGTCTTCGAGCATGAATCTGTAATCGGCGGTGGTCAGCAGCGTATTGGCTGTCACCGGTACGACGCCGGCCTTGATCGCACCGAGAAACACGCTCGGAAAATCGATCGTGTCCAGATGCGCCAGCATGACCCGGCATTCCATCTCCAGGCCGAGCCCGGTCAACGCGTTGGCCGCGCGGTTCACGCGCTCGGCCAGTTCCGCGTACGTGTAACGTTCCTGGTCGTCGACGTAAGCCGTCTTGCCACCGCGTCCGGCGATGAGATTGCGCTCGACCAGATCGTGCGCCGCGTTGTAGTCGCGCGGAATGGTGATCAACGGCGGGCTGACGCTGTGGTCAGCCTTGCTGAGACTTGCCACTGCTTCCTCCTTGTCTTGCGCGCCTTTGCGATCCGGCCCGCAATTATATTTGGCACCTGCCCCGTTCAGCCCGAAACGTTTTCCCCGAGTTCCGCGCGGCATAGCGGGATCCAGCCTTCGATCCATTCCGCGGCATCATCTTCGGGCAAGCCGGTGCAGGAATCATTGAACAGCGGTTCGCCGATCCGGCGGGCGCCGAGTTCGCTCAGGATGCGATCGAACTTCTTGGCGGCGAAGCAGAAGGTATTGCCATGCGTGCCCTTGTCGCCCAGCCCGATCACGCCATAGTGCACGTTCGAAAGATCCGGACGCAACGACTGCAGGCCTTCATA
>DATFUO010000158.1:0-3528 GCA_035260785.1 Burkholderiales bacterium | reverse complement strand
TCTACGACCTGTCGTCGAGCTACTTCGAAGGCACCACCTGTCCGCTGGCCCGACTCGGCTACAGCCGCGACGGCAAGAAGGGCCTGCTGCAGGTCAACTACGGCCTGCTCACCGACGCGCGCGGCTGCCCGGTGGCGGTGTTGTGAACGGCGGTCAGAATCCGACACCAGATGGCGGCGTCGATCAGAAACGGGAAACGAGTCTGATCTTCAGAACGGTTTCGTGATGGCTGGTGCGGGTACCGATGGGCGGTATCGGGTGCGTCGGAAGGAGCCCGAAGGGCGAGTGCAGACGCACCCGGCGCGGCTTGTTTCAGGAGGGGGTGACGCAGTGGTCTGGATGCGGTAGAAGAAGCTTACCTACCGCCGAAGAAACAGGCCCGACACCGGCCTAAACTGCCAGGTCCAATCCGGTGTCGAGCCCAGCACGCGCACGACGGGGTACGGGTGCCAGCGAAGTATTGCACGCCCCGTCAGCCCTGTCGATATCGCATCGGCATTGACGGGGATTGCCGATGCCGGCGTCAGACCGCCTCTTTGTGTGCGCCCGCTGCCGGGCGCAGGTCATTGTTTGCCGCCGTTGTGACCGCGGACAGATTTACTGCGACGGCGATTGCTCCCGGGCCTCACGCCAGGCCAGCTTGCACGAGGCCGCTCAGCGCTATCAGCGCAGTCGCCACGGCCGGTTTGCGCACGCCGAACGAATGCGCCGCTATCGCAGCCGCCAGAATAAAGTGACGCATCACGGTTCCGCCGTGCCTGCCGCCGATGCTCTACTGGCGCCGACTTCGACGACGTCGGCGGCCACCGCACCGGTACCCACCACCGCCACACCTGTGGCTGAGCATTGCCACTTCTGCCACTGCGTCTGTGCGGGCTTCGTACGCCTCGGGCCACTTCGCCGTCGGGTCTTCCGTGACGTTCGTCCTGCTACTCACTGCACAGGAAGTGACCCATGACCATCGGAGTTGAACTCGAAGCGCAGATCCTGCGCTACTACCACGTCGAGAAGTGGCGCTGCGGCACCATCGCGCGCCAGTTACACGTACACCGCGGCACCGTCCAGCGCGTGCTGGCGCAGGCCGGACTGCCCAGAATCGGCGCGGTGCTGCGGCCCTCGCAGATCGATGCCTACCGGCCGTTCATCCATGAGACGCTGAAGAAGTTTCCGTCACTCACGGCCAGCCGCCTGTATGCGATGGTCTATGAGCGCGGCTACCGGGGCAGTCATGATCACTTCAGACACCTGATCTCGCTCCATCGTCCACGTCCGGTGGCCGAGGCGTACCTTCGGCTTCGCACCTTGCCAGGAGAACAAGGTCAATGCGACTGGGCCAGCTTCGGCCATCTGCAGATCGCGCGTGCGCGCCGGCCCCTGATGGCCTTCGTGATGGTGCTCTCGTGGTCCAGGCAGATCTACCTGCGCTTCTTCCTCGATGCGCGCATGGACAGCTTCCTGGCCGGTCACGCCGGTGCCTGGGCGGCATGGTCCGGGTTGCCACGTATTGTCCTGTACGACAATCTTAAAAGTGCAGTGCTCGAACGTCAGGGCGACGCGATCCGCTTCAACCCGACGCTGCTCGCGTTCGCCGCGCATCATCGCTACGAGCCCCGACCCGTGGCGGTGGCAAGGGGCAACGAGAAGGGGCGCGTCGAGAGGGCAATCCGGTTTGTACGCGAGAACTTCTTTGCCGCGCGCAAGTTCGCTGACCTCGACGACCTCAATGCCCAGGCCGCACTCTGGTGCGCGGGACCGGCGGCCGATCGCCCCTGCCGGGAAGAGCCCACGATCACCGTGCGTGAGGCCTTCGCCCGCGAACAGCCCAGCCTGCTCGCCTTGCCGGAGAATCCCTACCCGTGCGAACTGCAACTGGCTGTGCAGGTTGGCAAGCAGCCGTACGTGCGCTTCGACCTGAACGACTACACAATCCCGCATACGCACGTGCGGCGTACGCTCACGGTGCGGGCCGATCCGCACCAGGTGCGCATTCTCGACGGTGCCGATCTGCTCGCCACCCATGTGCGCAGTTACGATCGCGGCGCACAGATCGAAATTGCCGCACACATCGACGCCCTCGTTGCACGCAAACGCGAAGCCCGTCACCATCGCGGCCTCGACCATCTGGCCCGGGCAGCGCCGGCCAGTCACGCACTCATGCTGCGCGCCGCTGAACGCGGCGCCAATCTGGGCAATATCACCGCCCACCTGCTGCGGCTGCTCGACCGTTATGGCGCCGCCGAACTGCAGGCAGCGATCGAGGAAACGCTCGCCAGCGATGCCGCGCCTCATCACAATCCGGTGCGTCTGGCGCTGGAGCGCCGGCGCGAGGCGCGCAAGCTGCCTCCGCCGGTGGCCGTCCCCATGCCCGAACACGTGCGCAGGAAGGACGCGCTGGTGACACCCCATCGGCTCGACATTTACGACCAGATCACGGGAGACACCGATGAGCGCGCCTGATGATCTGCAAAACCGCGCGCACGCCTTGCGCCTGTACGGACTGCTCGCACACTGGCCCGATGTGGTAGCCGAGCCGTGGGTCGCGCCATTGCTGCAGTGGGAAGAGGACGAGCGCGGACGCCGTTCGCTGGAGCGACGCATCCGCGATGCCCATCTGGGCAGCTTCAAACCGCTGTGCGACTTCGACTGGGCCTGGCCCAGGCGGTGCGATCGCGCCGTCGTCGAAGAGTTGATGGCGCTTGAGTTCGTCAAGGACACCGCGAACGTCGTGCTGATCGGTCCGAACGGCGTCGGTAAATCGACACTGGCGCTCAATCTCGCCTATCAGGCAATCGTACATGGTCACACGGCCTTGTTCACTACCGCCGGCCAGATGCTCGGCGAACTGGCCGCGCTCGACAGCGATTCGGCCTTGCGCCGCCGGCTGAACCGCTATGCCTCTCCCGACGTCCTTGTGGTCGATGAAGTCGGCTACCTCTCGTACTCGAACCGCCACGCCGATCTGCTGTTCGAACTCGTCAGCCGGCGGTACGGTGTCGCGTCGACCGTGGTTACGACAAACAGACCATTCGGAGAATGGCATGAGGTGTTTCCGAACGCGGCTTGCGTCGTCTCCCTTGTTGACCGACTGGTGCATCGTGCGGAAGTCGTTGTGATCGAGGGAGAATCCTATCGTGTGAAGGAGGCGCGTGAACGCGCTGAGCAACGCACGAAGAAACGTAGTGCAGCCAAGGCCGGGAAGAAGACATCATGACGCGCCATCACCTGCCTTCCGGAACCATCAGCGGGCTCGACTTCCTGATCCCGGACAACTGGTCCGCCGATCAGGTACTCGCCGTCGTCGAACTCATCGACGATCTACGCGAGCGAATCTGCATGCACTATCAGTTCGCATTGCACGAACTGCTCAATGAGCAACGTGCTCCTCCCGTGAATCCTCACCTGAACGATGTCGACGACCCATTCTGATGATCATCACTCGACAACAGGGGGTGATAACGGCCCCCTGGTCGTTGACGCCTTTACAACCTTGCGCCGCCGTTTAGTGCCGGATTTGCACCGCCGCTAACA
>DATFUO010000157.1:0-2787 GCA_035260785.1 Burkholderiales bacterium | reverse complement strand
GGAATTTCTCGAGTATCGCAACAGCGCGAGCCGCTTTGAATACCGCGTTGATGCCTTTTTCCGGCATCGACCCGTGCGCGGTTACGCCGCGAGTGCGCGCGTTCAGCCAGAAAGCGCCGCGATGACCGACGAAAGGATAGTTCGAGGACGGTTCGCCGACAACGACTGCGCCGGCACGACCCAGCGCGCCGCTCTTATGCGTGAGATGAAACGCGCCTTGGCAGCCGGTTTCCTCCCCGGCCGTGATGACCAGTTCCAGGCCCGGCGAGTTCCCGAGTTTGTCCGCCAGGTTCAGCGACGCCACGACGAAAGCCGCCACGCCGCATTTCATGTCGCTGGTTCCGCGGCCGAAAAGTTTGCCGTTTTGCGTATCGGCGCCGAATGGATCCATTTTCCATTCTGCCGCGCCGAGAGGGACCGTATCGATATGCCCGGTGAAGCACAGCGGCGCCTTGTCGGCGGATCCCCCTATGGTCGCCACCAGACTCGCGCGCTGCGGCGATAGTTCGTGATAGCTGGTCCTGAACCCGGCGTTCTCCAGCAGGCCGCCAAGGTGGCGGGCGCATTGCTCTTCCTGGCCGGGCGGATTGATGGTGTTCATGCGCACGATCTGCTTGGTGAGCTCGATCGCGTTCGGCTGCGCCGCCATATCTGTGTTTCTCCTCCATTGATCCGGCGTATAACGCTGAAATTTCCGCTGACGAAGGGCGTCCACGCGCTCCGCAAAGGTCGTCGCGGACCGGCAATTTCGGGTGCGGCCACCGGTCTGCACCTGGACGAAGGCACCCCTCGCTCCCGTTCGATATGGTACCCGCAAGCCGATCGAGACGCTCTTTGAGCCGCACGAATACGCCGAATTCACCGGCCGGCCCGGATTTCGGCGTCGGAACGGATCTGCTCTGGTCTTCGAGCGCCATCGTCACTTCCTTAGCCTGCCCAACCGCGTGGCCGCCGCCTATACATCGAGCGGCCGCAGCGCTAAAGTAGAACTCGCGCAACCGCGCCACGTGTCAACCCAATTCCTCGTACGGGAGCTCGCCATGACGGTCGTTTCAGACTCGCTTCGCGCGTTCGCACTAGCCATCGCGTTCGCAGCGAGCTCGGCCGCGGCGCAGGAAAAAGTCCTGAAGTTTATCCCTCAGGCCGACCTGCGCATCCTTGATCCGATCACCACCACCGCCTACATCACGCGCAACCACGGCTACATGATATATGACACGCTGTTTGCGACCGATGCCAAGTTCCAGGTGCAGCCGCAGATGGTCGACAAGTGGGAAATTTCTAAGGACAAGCTGACCTACACATTCACGTTGCGCGAGGGGCTCAAATTCCACGACGGCCAGCCGGTGCGCTCGGCCGATTGCATCGCGTCGATCGAACGCTGGGGCAAGCGCGATTCGCTCGGCCAAAAGCTCGCCGAGGCGATCGAGTCGTGGACTGCAGTGAACGACAAGACTTTTCGACTCAAGCTCAGGAAGCCGTTCGCGCTCACACTGCAGGCCCTCGGCAAACTGTCGTCGAACGTCCCCTTCATCATGCCGGAACGCATCGCCAAGACCGATCCGTTTCAAAACATCACCGAGGTGATCGGCTCCGGCCCGTTCAAGTTTGTGAAGGAAGAGTGGGTACCCGGCAACAAGGTTGTGTACGTGAAAAACACCGACTATGTGCCGCGCAAGGAGGTGCCGTCCTGGGCCACCGGCGGCAAGGTGGTCAAGGTGGATCGTGTCGAGTGGATCTACATCCCGGATTCGGCCACTGCCGCGGCCGCACTGAACGCCGGAGAGGCCGACTGGTGGGAGCAGTTGCCGCCGGATCTTATCCCATTGCTGCGCAAGAACAAGGACATTCGCGTCGAGAACATCGACCCGCTCGGCTCGATCGGCATCATCCGCTTCAATTTTTTGCAGCCCCCTTTCAACAACCAGAAGCTGCGCCAGGCGCTGCTTTACGTAGTCAACCAGCAGGATTATGTGCTGGGCATCGCGGGCGACGAAAAGAACGGTCACACGTGTTATTCGTTTTTCACCTGCGGAACACCGTTGTCCTCGGAGGTCGGCGCCGAGCCGCTGAAAGGCAAGCGCGATTTCGACAAAGCCAGGCAACTGATCCGGGAGTCTGGCTACAAGGGGGAGAGGATCGTGATCATATCGGCCACAGACCAGCCGATCGTGCACGCGCAGTCGCTGATCACCACCGAGCTGTTGCGCAAGCTCGGGCTCAACGTCGAGCTGCAAGCCGGTGATTGGGGCACGCTCATCACGCGCCGCACGTCGAAGGAACCGGTCGAGAAAGGCGGTTGGTCGATCTTCCATACGTGGCTGGTCGGGCCGGACATGATTTCGCCGGCCAACATGGCGATGGCCAATCTGGGCGAGAAGGCGTGGTTCGGCTGGCCCGCCGATCCGAAGCTCGAGGAGCTGCGCCAGGCCTGGTTCAACACGACCGACCCCGCGTCAGGCAAAAAATCCTCCGATGCCGTACAAGTCGCCGCCTTCAAGTTCGTGCCGTACATCACCACAGCCCAGTTCATTCTTCCGGCGGCTTACCGGTCGAACCTGTCCGGTATGATCATTGCGCCGGTGAGTTTCCTCTGGAACGTCGAGAAGAAGTGAGGGTGCCGGCCGCCCGGAGCACCCCATGATCGTCTATGTTCTGCGCCGGCTCGGCGCGACGCTGATCGTCATGGCGGTGGTCGCGCTGTTCGTGTTCTCGCTGCTGTTCCTGACTCCGGGCGATCCGGCCGCGGTCATCGCCGGTGACGTTGCGACCACCGACGACATCCAG
>DATFUO010000156.1:0-2482 GCA_035260785.1 Burkholderiales bacterium | reverse complement strand
CAGGCAACGACGTAGCCGTGTTCGCGCAAAAAGCGGCGGTTGGCCTCGATACGGGGCCGCAGCAGTTTGGCGCCTGCCGGACTTTCACGTTCCATCTCCGCCAGCAATGCGTTGCCGACATCCTCATCGAGCGCCGCCGTGTAGGCGTGGCCCGCGGCCGTGCTCGCCATGGCGATGCGACTGCCGGTGCTTTCATGCAGGCCGAGCGCGTTGGCTGCACGGGCAAACTCGAGGTAGACCAGATGAAAACGATCCGGAATCACGAACCCGACCGTTCCCGGCAGTTGTTCGGCGACGTCCTGCAGCCGCAGCCGGATCAGGTTGCGCAACTGCAGCCCCTTCATCATCGAGGTGCTCATCGCCACCGCGCTCGGACCGATGCGGTATTTCTGGTCGCGCGGCAGATAGACGAGCTGGCCCATCCGGGTCAGCGTGTGGGTCAGGCGCGACACCGTCGATCGCGGCAGACCGCAGCGATTGGAAATTTCCAGGTTGCCGAGCCGCGCCTCATGGCCTTCGAAGCAGCGCAATACATCGAACGCGCGCGACACCACCTGAATGACGTCTCCCTCACCTGCAAGATCGCTGGCGAGCATTCCCTCTTTGCTGAGCCGCTCCGAGCGTCGTCCCATGTGGTGCCCCGCCCTAATTCCGCTATGCGGAATAAAATTCCACTTGCAGATCAGGCTACCTCAGGCAATCTGCGGCCACAAGCCGAGGGCGCCCCGCCCTTCCATTTGCGCGCATGTCGGTATTTGCGCGTATTTCGATCGCCATGCGCGCGGAGGCTGCCCCCGGAGAACGGAATGCCAGACATCAAGATTGTGACCGAGGTCGCCGGGCGCGTCTGCGCGCTTCCTGTCGAGATCGGGGGAAGCGTCGGCGATGGCGATGACATCGTATTCGTCGAAGCGATGAAGATGGAAATCCCGGTTGCCGCCCCGGCAGCGGGGAAACTCAAATCAATTCTCGTCAGCCTCGACGATGTGGTTGCCGAAGGACAGGTCCTTGCCATCCTCGAAACCTGACGACAGGCCATTGGGCCGACACTGCCTCTGCGAGCCGATGCAACGGCGCGACAATCCGTCCCGCACAGCGATTACTCCACAGCATATCATCCGAGCGTTGCCATCAAAGTCATGCGATGACATGATCCGCACGGTAAAATAATACTTTCTAAGGCGAAACGATTCGGAGAGAAACATGATCGGTCGACTGGCGGCGCTTGCGCCTGTTGCAGTTGCAGGCATCGCCTTGCTGACATTGCCGGCGGCTCAAGCCGAAGGGTTCAAACTGCCGCCGACCATGGCAGTCACCGCCTATGACACCGGCACCGCGGGTTTCAACATCTCGGTCGCCGTCGGCAAGATGATGAAGGACAAATACTCCACCGATGTCCGCGTCCTGCCGGCCGGCAACGATGTGGCGCGCCTGGCGCCGGTGCGCGCGGGCCGGGCCATGGTATCGGCGATGGGATCCGGCTCCTTCTTCGCACAGGAAGGCGTGTTCGAATTCGGCGCCAGGGAATGGGGACCGCAGCCGCTGCAATTGATCCTGTCCTCCACCGATTGCAACGGACAATCGTTGGGCGTGGCACGCGATACCGGCATCACGGAAATCAAACAGCTGCAGGGAAAACGCGTCGGCTTCGTGGTCGGGTCTCCCGCTCTCAACCAGAATGCTCTCGCCGTCCTCGCATTCGCGGGCCTCACCCAGAAGGACGTCAAGATCGTCGAGTTCGCAAGCTATGGCGCGATGTGGAAGGGCATCGTCAACAACGATGCCGACGCCGGCTTCGCCACGACGATTACCGGGCCTGCGCGCGAATTGGAAAATTCGCCGCGCGGCATCATCTGGCCGCCACTGCCGCACAAAGATGAGGCCGGCTGGGCTCGTGTTCAGAAAGTGGGCGCGTTCTTCACCAAACTGGTCGCAACCTGCGGCGCCGCGATCTCGCCCGAAAAGCCGGTCGAAATGGGCAACTATCCCTATCCGAATTTCGTTACTTACGCTTCGAAATCGAATGACGAGATTTACGCCGTCACCAAGGCGATGATCGAAGGCTACGATTCCTTCAAGGATGGCGCACCGGGAGCGGTCGGTCTCAGCGTCAAGCGTCAGACCATGCGATGGGTGCTGCCCTTTCACCCGGGCTCCGTGAAAGCCCTCAAGGAAGCCGGCAACTGGAGTGACGCCGACCAGGCCCACAATGACGGTCTCATCAAGCGCCAGGGCGTTCTGGCCGCGGCCTGGGCCGACTACAGCAAATCCAACCCGCCATCGGATGACACCGCGTTCCTGTCGGGTTGGATGGCGGCGCGCGCGGCAGCACTCGCAAAAGCCAACATGCCGAACGGCTTCGAGTAGCGGCAACAACAATTGCGGATCAGATCTTCGACGAACCATGCGGGATAGATGATGTCAGCTTCCTTGTCCAATCCTTCGCCCGCACCCAGGAGAATCGAATTCGAAGATCCTCACG
>DATFUO010000155.1:0-9671 GCA_035260785.1 Burkholderiales bacterium | reverse complement strand
CCTCGATCCGGACAAGGTCAGGGCGCTGGTCGCGGAATTCACCGAAGGCCGGCAACTCGGCTTCCTCGGCGAACCGCGTGTAAACGTACTTCAGCTGAATCTCGCGCTCGATGCGTTGCGGCAAAAGCCGTGACGAACGTGCCCAGCTTCGCTGGATACCGGGCTTCGCCCATAACGGCGTGACGGGGTAAGGGCAGGACTGAGGACTGAGTAAAAGCCGTAAGCCCTAAAGCATTTGCCTTCCCCCTTGAGGCGCGCCGAGCAGCTCGGCCCGGTAAGGGGATGTCGGCGAGGACTGTTCGAGTCCCGCAGTGAGGTGCGTTGTGTGCGCCTCGCCAGGTCGAGTTCCGCAGCCGCATTACCGGGACAGGCAGCGCAGGGACACCCCGTGAATACGGGGCGCGACTCCAGGGGCGGCCTTCTTTGGGTTACCTTTCTTGGCCGCGCAAGAAAGGTAACCAGCCGCCGGGCTGCCCCGGACCTGGTTTGATTGTCATGAATTGAAATTGGGCGGGATTGTGAGTCGGAGGATGCCGCTATCTCATACTGTGGCTGCTCTCTACAATAGAGAGCAGGACCCAATGCAATGACAGACGCTCGGCAGGATCCCGACGAACTGCTCGCGAAGATCCGACGCGAGGACGACCGCGCCAGCCGCGGCCGGCTGAAGATTTTCTTCGGGGCGTCGGCGGGCGTGGGAAAGACCTACGCGATGTTGTCCGCGGCCGGGGAGTTGCGCGCACGCGCCGTGGACGTGGTCGTCGGCATCGTCGAAACTCACGGCCGCAAGGATACCGCCGCGCTTCTCGACGGGCTTGAAATATTGCCGCCGCGTTCCGTCGAATATCGCGGCACCAGGCTGGCGGAATTCGATCTCGACGGCGCGCTCGCGCGGCGTCCTGCCGTCATCCTGGTGGATGAACTGGCCCATAACAATGCCGCCGGTTCGCGGCACCCGAAACGCTGCCAGGATGTGGAGGAACTCCTCTCGGCCGGCATCGACGTCTATACCACAGTCAATGTCCAGCACCTGGAGAGCCTGAACGACGTGATCGGCGGCATCACCGGCATCAAGGTATGGGAAACGGTGCCCGATCGCGTGTTCGACAATGCCGACGAAATCAAGCTGGTGGACCTGCCACCCGATGAGTTGCTGCAGCGGCTTCAGCAGGGCAAGGTCTACATGCCCGCCCAGGCCGAACGCGCGATCCGCAATTTCTTTCGCAAGGGAAATCTGATCGCGTTGCGCGAACTCGCGCTGCGGCGCACAGCCGATCGCGTCGACGATCAGATGCTTGCCTATCGTCATGACGAGGCGATCCGCACGGTCTGGCACACGCGCGAATCCCTGCTGGCCTGCGTTGGCCCCGACCCTGGAGCCGAGAAACTGGTGCGCAGCACCGCGCGCCTCGCGAAGCAGCTCGATGTCGAATGGCATGCCGTTTACGTGGAGACGCCGCGTTTGCAGCAATTGCCCGAGGCGCAGCGCGAACGCATCCTGCGCGTGCTCAAGCTTGCGCAGGATCTGGGCGCTCAAACGGCGACGATTCCTGGCCAGTCCGCGGCTGCGGAAATTGTCGCGTACGCCCGCAGTCACAATCTCGCACGCGTGGTGATCGGCCGGAGCCGCCGGCGCCCGCTTCCCTTCGCGAAGGCCTTCTCCGATCGGATCGCCACCCTGGGTGCCGACCTCGAAGTGGTTCAGATCGGTCTGGGCGAGGAAACCGCGCCGCGTCTCGCCGTCTCCATTGCCGACGAGGATGACGCGGTGGCACGCTCCGGACTGTACTGGAGCTATCTCTGGTCCGCAGCAACCTGCATGCTCGCTACGCTGGTTGCACTGCCCTTGCTCCCGTATCTGGATCTTGCCAACATCGTGATGCTGTTCCTGCTGGCCGTGGTGTTGGTGGCCGTGCGGTTCGGTCGCGGCCCGGCCGTCCTGGCGGCATTTCTCAGCGTCGGTTCGTTCGATTTTTTCTTCGTGCCGCCGCGATTCACCCTGGCCATATCGGATGCGCAATACCTGATCGTATTCGGCGTGATGCTGGCGGTCGCGCTGATCATCGGACATCTCACTTCGGGCCTGCGCTATCAGGCGCGCGTGGCCGGCCACCGCGAAATGCGCGCCCGCGCGCTCTACGAACTCTCGCGGGAATTGTCCGGCGTTCTGATGCAGGAACAAGTCCTGCAGATCAGCGACCGGCACATCGAGGCCATCTTCCATGCCAAGGCGGTAATTCTGTTGCCGGACGAGCACGACCATTTGCTCGGCCCGGCATCCGGCGAAGCTGCGCAGTCCCCGGTCATAGATCTGGCGATTGCCCAGTGGGTCTACGACAACGGCAAGCCGGCGGGTTTCGCTACCGATACCCTGCCGGGCAGCCGCATCCACTATGCGCCGTTGCCGGCGCCGATGCGCACGCGCGGCGTTCTCGCGTTGGAGCCGGCGATGGCCAGGTTGCTGCTCATCCCGGAGCAGCGACGCCTGCTGGAGACATTCGCCGCGCTGATCGCAATTGCGCTGGAGCGCGTGCACTACGTAATGGTTGCGCAGGACGCTCTGGTCAAAATCGAATCGGAGCGACTGCGAAATTCGATCCTGAGCGCGCTGTCACACGACCTGCGCACGCCTCTGACCGCGCTGCTCGGCCTGGCCGAATCGCTGACGCTGACGCGCCCCGGGCTCTCGGGTAACCAGCACGAAATCGCCGGCGCGATCCGCGATGAGGCCATGAGAATGAACGCCCTGGTGAACAACCTGCTCGACATGGCGCGGCTGCAGGCCGGCGAAGTGCGGCTCAATCGCCAGTGGCAGCCGCTGGAGGAGGTGGTGGGCAGCGCGGTGAAGGCGCGTGAACATCTGCTGGCCTCGCGTACGATACGCATCGATCTGCCGCAGGATCTGCCGCTGGTGGAATTCGACGCGGTGCTGATCGAGCGCGTGCTGTGCAACTTGCTCGAAAACGCGGCCAAGTACACGCCGGAGCGGAGCGAAATCCGCATCGAGGCGGCAAGGCAGGGCGCCGAATTGCGCATCAGCGTGGCGGACAACGGTCCGGGCCTGGCGCCCGGCAGCGAGGAAACGATATTCGAGAAATTCGCGCGCGGCGAGCGCGAATCCGCGACCCCGGGCGTCGGCCTGGGCCTGACCATCAGCCGCGCGATCGTCGCGGCCCATCGCGGCCGGATCTGGGCGGAGAATGTTCCCACCGGCGGCGCGCGTTTCGTAGTCGCGTTGCCGCTCGGCTCGCCGCCGGACATGCCGCATCCGCCGGAAGAGCAGCCGGCCTCGCCGTCGCCTGCGGAGACGACATGACCGAGCGCGCACCGGTGGTCGTCATGGTCGAGGACGAAAAGCAGATCCGGCGTTTCGTGCGCACCGCGCTGGAATCGGAAGGCATGCGCATGTTCGACGCGCAAACCGGACGCCAGGGTCTGACCGAAGCCGCCACCCGCAAGCCGGATCTGGTGATACTCGACCTCGGCCTGCCGGATTTGGACGGCGTGGATTTCATCCGCGAACTGCGCACCTGGTCCGCGCTGCCGGTCATCGTGCTGTCGGCGCGCACTGACGAAGTCGACAAGATCGAGGCGCTCGATGCCGGGGCCGACGACTACCTCACCAAGCCCTTCGGCGTCGGTGAACTGCTGGCGCGGGTGCGCGCCGCGTTGCGCCGGCGCGCGACCGGCGCGAACGGTAAATCCGTGGTTACATTCGGTGCGGTTCGCGTGGATCTCGCCAACCGCAGCGTGGTCCGGGCCGGCGCGCAGATCCATCTTACCCAGATCGAATTCCGGCTGCTCTCGGTGCTTGCGGGCAACGCGGGCAAGGTCATCACGCATCGCCAGTTGCTGCGCGAGGTGTGGGGGCCCTCACATGTGGAGCATTCGCATTACCTGCGCATCTACATGGCGCAGTTGCGCCACAAGCTCGAAGACGATCCAGCACGACCCCGCCATCTGCTGACGGAAACGGGGGTCGGTTACCGGCTGTCCGGCGAGTAATTGCAGTTGGTCGGGGAGGGCGGTTTTGTCATGCCGGCGTCAGCACGCGCAGCTCCATGCCGCGCACGTAGTCCTTTACCCGGGCGCGATAGGCCTGCACGTGCGGCGCGACGCCGTGCGCCTTGAGCGCCGCGACGGTCTGCCATTTCTCGATGACGACGACACGGTCCGCGCCGACTTTGAACTGGATCGGGATGTCGGTATCGGCGTCGACGGTGGGCCCGTATTCGATGCAGCCGGCTTCGGCTTTCACGTCCGGGATGAGTTTGCGGAATTCGGCAAGGAATTTGTCGCGGGTCCCGGGCCTGAGTTCGACCGTGGCTATTACGTGGATCATGTTTTTTCCCGTCATTTAAAAAAAATGGTTCATCCGACTTTTGTGTGGGTCACGGGGGCGTGGTATAGGTTAAGGCCACCGCAATGGAAATACACGGCGATCTTGAAGTGATCAGGGTTGCGGTAGCCGCAAGCCCGCTTTTGTACGGTGGCGATCTTCGAGTTCAAGCCCTCGGCCACAGCATTGGTGATACGGTGATTGAAGTAGGTCAGCACATTTTGCAAGTGACGCGCGATCAGCTTGGCGGCCTCAATCATGGGGGGAAGCCGACTGTGCGTGGCCCAGTAGTACCAGCTGCGCCAGAAGCGCTTGGCCCAACCGACAGTGTGGTAGTTCCACAACTGGCGCAGGGATTCCTTCAGTGCCCAAGCCCGCGCAGTCTTCAGTTCCATCGACTTGATCGCCCGGAAATGCTCTTTGGATCGCTGCGGCACATTCTCCTCACTGTAGAGCCACAAGTACTTGCTCTTGGCCAACGTCGTGTCGCCTTGACTCATCAGCGCCTTGTGCTCGCGCTTCCTGACCTTGTCCACGGCCTCGAGCACGTGGCGCATGATGTGGAAGCGATCAAACACCATCTTCTGATCGGCTTGCGGCACGCTGGCCTGGCAAGCGTTGATGTAGGCCGGCCACATGTCCAGGCTGATCGCATCGATCTGTTGGCGGCTGACCTCTGGGAAGGCCTGGAAGTAGGCCGCAAGACTCGATTCGCGTCGCTCCTCTGCGATGTACTCCACCGTGGCTGCTTGCAGATCGCACACCAGGGTCATGTAGCTGTGGCCCTTGGCAATGGCCTTCTCGTCCACCCCCAGCAGACTGGGCATCACCTGCCCCTTGGCCGCCCGACCACGCATCACCGCGCGCTCCATGATGTGCCAGGCCTCGTCCCACGTGATGCGCAGGATCTCGCCGGCCCGCTTTACGTTCGTGGCTCGCAGAACAGTAATCCCCAGCGCTTCGAACAAATGCGTAAACCGGCTCCCAGCTTGCGCCCACGGCAGGCACACCTGCTTAACCCCGTGCTGCACGCACGACACCCGCGGGGGCCGTGCGTGCAAATAGGTCAGAAACTGCATGCTGTCCAGGTGGCGCCATGTCCGCTCGCTCAAATGGTCATACACCGCCAGCTCCTGTCCACAATCCGGACAGGCAAACCGCTGCCCAGATGTGTGCCCAACATAGACCTCAACGCGCCCTTTCGCGACATCAAGATCAACACGCTCAACCGTCCACGGCGCGCTCAAACCCAACAACTGTCGGTACAACTCCACGCTTTCCATCGCACGCTCCCATTACAAAACGTGCCAGAAAGCCTACTACCGACCCACACAATTGTCCGAAGGACCACAATTTTTAACAATCTCGCAACCGCGGGCGGGCAATAATTCCGACGCAGACCAAGGATCGGGCCTTCAAGGGTTCGATCCCCTGCAGTTCCTAGCCATGTTCTTACGCATTTTGCGTACGGGCGCATCCCATGCGCCCGTTTTCTTTTGCGGCATCAAGCTGCCGTCAAAAAGCCGTCAAGCCTGCGCACTGCACCGCTGCGCTCCAGGTCGCCCACAATCAGGTCCGCCAGCGCGGTGCGCTCGCAGCCGATCAGGACTATGTGATTGGCATTGAGCCAGTCGCGGACGATGACCCGGATGGAAGACGGCAACATTGCGCAAGCAAGCAGTGGAGGCGGAACTTACTGTTGCGCGGGCTTAAGCAAAGTTTGCGCCGGGAGTGGTTGCGCCGGGAGTGGTTGCGCCGGCGCAGGAGACAACGGGACCGGATCCTCGATGACCTTTACACCGGTGATGTAGTGGCGGGTTTCGCCAAAACAGCTCGATGGCACGCCGATGTGCTCCTCGTAGTTCAGAGACGCCCGGCGCCCCATGGAACGGTTGATTCGTTCCGCAGTGGCGTCGTCGTGCACACTGAAGAAAAACTTCTCCGCCACGGTCCCGGGCATGGTGACCAGAGCAAGTTCGCCTTCCCAGGTCTTGCAGATCCAGCCTTTCTTGGACAATTTCTGCACATAACCTGCTCGCTCGCCGACCGAATAGCTCCAGTTCAGCACCACCCAGGTGTAGCCGGCGACCAACAAGACGAAGGCGACCAGCAAACCGGACAACCAGCGAGCAACGGAACCCATGATCGAGTATTGACTCCCAGCATGAGAATGGGCGGCGGACATGAAGCGGAAATCCAGGGTTCGCACCGCGCCCGAACGGGCGGACCAATATACAGTATCAGTGGCCAGGGTTTGAACTGTCCGCACCGGCTCCTGTCATTGTAAGTGGGTCGCATCCCTCGGCGCCGACAGGGGTCGGCTCTTTTTGGCCCATGAACCCCGGCCGTATTACACTTGGCGTATCGAAGCCGATTCGTGTTCGGCGTTTCCCGCAAGTTGCCTTGAACAATCCTGCCCCCGCTCCGCGGTCCCTTCAAGCTGTCGCCTGGCGTCGCAACGACTGGCAAACCATCCGCACGCTGCTGCCCTATCTCATGGAGTTCAAAGGGCGCGTGGCAGTGGCGTTGCTTTGCCTTACGGCTGCGAAGCTCGCCAATGTCGGTGTACCGCTGGTCATGAAGGGGATCATCGATTCGCTGGATGCAAAGCAGGCCGTGCTGGCGCTGCCGTTCGCGCTGCTGGCGATCTACGGCTTGTTACGGCTCTCCACTACGCTGTTCGCCGAGCTGCGTGATATCGTATTCGTGCGTGTGGCCAAGCGCGCCATCCGCCGCGTCGCGCTGCAGGTGTTCCGCCATCTGCACAGCCTGAGCCTGCGCTTCCACCTCGAGCGCCAGACCGGCGGCGTGTCTCGCGACATCGAGCGCGGCACGCGCGGAATCTCGACGCTGCTCAGTTACATGCTGTTTTCGATCATTCCCGTCTTCATCGAATTCAGTCTCGTCGCATTCGTTCTGCTGGCCAAATTCGACTGGCGCTTCATGGCAATCACCATGGCTGCGGTCGTCGTTTACCTGGGCTTCACCATCTCCGTAACCGAGTGGCGCATGGATATCCGCAGGCGCGCCAACGAACTCGATGCCAAGGCCAACAGCCGCGCCATCGACAGCCTGCTGAACTACGAAACGGTGAAGTATTTCAACAACGAGGAATTCGAGGCGCGCCGCTACGACGAGAGCCTGAAGAAATACGAATCCGCGGACGTGAAGAACGAGGCCTCGCTCGGCGCGCTCAATATCGGCCAGAGTATGGTCATTGCCGTCGCCGTGACGGTGCTCATGGTTCTGGCGGCACAGGGCGTGGTGGGCCAGAAGCTCACGCTGGGCGATCTGGTGCTGGTCAACGGCCTGCTGATCCAGCTCTACATACCCCTCAATTTCCTGGGCATGGTGTATCGGGAAATCAAGCAATCGCTTGTCGACATGGACAAAATGTTCCGGCTGCTGACCGAGAACCGTGAGGTGCAGGATTCCCCGCATTCCGCCGATCTGGCGCCAGACCTGCCGACCATCAGATTCGAGAAGGTGGATTTCAGTTACGAACCCCGCAGGGCGATTCTGCATGATGTCAGTTTCGAAATTCCCGCCGGGCATATGGTTGCCGTGGTGGGCGCGAGTGGCTCGGGCAAGTCCACCCTCGCACGGCTGTTGTTCCGTTTCTACGATGTGAGTGACGGGAGGATTGCGATCAACGGCATCGATATCCGGGACGTAACGCAGAGGAGCTTGCGCGCGGCGATCGGGATCGTTCCGCAGGATACTGTGCTGTTCAACGATACAATCTACTACAACATCGCCTACGGTGACCCGTTGGCAACGCGCGAGCAGGTCATGGATGCGGCGCGCTCCGCGCATATTCACGATTTGATCGAATCCCTGCCCGACGGTTACGAGTCCATGGTGGGCGAGCGCGGTTTAAAGCTCTCCGGCGGGGAAAAGCAGCGCGTTGCCATTGCCCGCGCCCTGCTCAAGAATCCGAAGATTCTGATTTTCGATGAGGCGACCTCGGCCCTCGATTCAAAGTCGGAGAAGGCGATCCAGGCGGAACTCAGGCGGATTTCCGCCAGCCGCACGACGCTGACCATCGCCCACCGTTTGTCGACCGTTATCGATGCCGACCAGATTCTCGTCATGGAGGCGGGGCGCATCATTGAGCGCGGAAATCATCGCGACCTCCTGGGGCAGGCCGGCACGTATGCCCACATGTGGGCCCTGCAGCAGGAAGAGGAGAGGGAGGGAGAATTGGCCGAACTGGATGCGGGGTTGGCCTGAATTCCGAAGTTTTCGGGACATAGGACATGGGTATAGTTATTCTTTGCGTGATCTTATAGTAAGAAATATGCAGCGAATGAATGCGCCAGCCGTTGAAGTTAAAGGACTTATTGAATAACCACTCTTAGTCATTGATTTTGGAATTTATTTTTGATATGTTGCTTACTATCCTGACTGTGGGCAGATTGAGTCTGGCGGTTGTCGCAGCGGATTCCCTTGACTGGTATTGCAGGTCCGGTTTTATCGCCTGATTAAACAATCGTTTGCAGGTTATGGGGGCGGTTTTCGAATGAAAATGATGCTGGGCTTCCTGAGTCTTTACCTAGCTGCCTGCGGCCTCCCGGCCCTGGCGGAAGACGGCATCGCCCCGAGGGCGGTCAAGCAATCTCATTTCTTGGTCAAACCCGTGGCCCTGCGGCTCCGATCCGGCGCGGTTTTGGTGCTTGCCCAGGATTCCGGGGAACCGCTGTTTGCCAAGAATATCGATCAGATCATGCCGATCGCATCCATCACCAAACTGATGACGGCGATGGTGGTGCTCGATTCCGGTCTTCCGTTGCTGGAATCCATCGACATAGACAAGAGCGACGTCGATCGCAAGAAAGGGTCGCGTTCGAAGCTGCAAATCGGTACGACATTAATGCGCGCCGAAATGCTGAAATTGGCGCTGATGGCTTCGGAGAATCGTGCGGCGGCGGCGCTCGCGCGAAATTTCCCGGGCGGTACCGAAGCTTTCGTCGCCGCAATGAATCAAAAAGCCGCCGAACTCGGAATGGTCAACACCCATTTCGAGGATCCGACAGGGCTGACTCCGGACAACGTATCGACCGCAGAAGATCTCGCCAAAATGGTCGCGGCAGCGCACAGCTATCCGCTCATTCGCGAATACACGACTTCGGATTCCTTCAAAATCGAATCCGAGGACAGGCGCCGTCACCGCCTGCTGTCGTACGTCAATTCCAACCGGCTCATCAAGAGCCGCCAGTGGGAAATCGGTTTGTCCAAGACTGGCTACATCAGCGAGGCAGGACGTTGTCTGGTGATGCAGGCAATGATCGCGGACAAGCCCGTGATCATCGTATTGCTCGATTCCTGGGGC
>DATFUO010000154.1:0-11458 GCA_035260785.1 Burkholderiales bacterium | reverse complement strand
CCTCAAGCCATTCGTCATACCCGTCACGATTCTGGTCCTGATCGGTCTTTTTCTGTTTCAACAGAAGGGCACCGAAATGGTCGGCGCGCTGTTCGGCCCGATCACTCTCGTCTGGTTTGCGGTGCTGGCGTTGCTCGGTATCGTCAACATCGTCAACTATCCACACGTCTTGGCGGCATTCTCGCCCGTTTATGCCATCAACTTTTTTGCAGAAAATGCCGGCGGCGGATTCCTGGTGCTCGGGGCCGTCGTGTTGGCCATTACCGGAACCGAGGCGCTGTACGCGGACATGGGGCATTTCGGCAAAAAGCCGATCCGGCTGGCCTGGTCCTGCTACGTACTCCCGGCCCTGCTGCTGAATTATTTCGGCCAGGGTGCATTGATCCTGTACACCAGGGAAGCGGTACAGAATCCCTTCTATCATATGGCACCGGAATGGGCTTTATACCCGCTGGTGCTGCTCGCCACCATTGCCACCGTGATCGCATCCCAGGCGGTGATATCCGGAACCTACTCCCTGACCCGGCAGGCGATTCAGCTCGGTTACTGTCCCCGGCTCGAGGTCACGCACACCTCCGAAAGCGAGATCGGCCAGGTCTATATGCCCTGGATCAACTGGGTGCTGCTGGCGGCGGTTATCGGGCTGGTGCTGGGATTCGAATCTTCCAGCAACCTCGCAGGTGCCTATGGCATCGCGGTGACCGGCACCATGGCCATCGACACCGTGCTCGCCTTCGTGCTGATGCGCAGGCTTTGGCACTGGCCGCTGTGGATCGCCTTGCCGCTGCTGTTGATTTTCCTGACGATCGATCTGTCGTTCTTCAGCGCCAACGCGATCAAGCTGTTCCACGGAGGCTGGTTCCCGATCGTGGTGGCAATCGCACTGTTCACGCTGCTGGTGACCTGGAAGCGCGGACGGCTGCTGCTTCTGGAGCGGTTGTCGCCGGGCGCGATCCCGATCGAACCGTTCATCCAGAGCGTCACCGCGCACCCGCCTACCCGCGTGCCGGGCACCGCTGTATTCCTGACGGCGGCTTCCGAAGGCGTGCCGCATGCGTTGCTGCACAATCTGAATCACAACAAGGTGCTGCACGAACGCATCGTGCTGCTCACGGTGAGTACGATCGACATCCCGCATGTACCCGACGAAGAACGCATCGAAATTCAGTCTCTGGGCTCGGACTTCTATCGCGCGGTGGTCCGCTACGGCTTCAAGGACGAACCGGACGTGCCGGGCGCGCTCGCGCTCGCTTCAGCCAACGGATTCAAATTCGAAATGATGGAGACCTCGTTCTTCCTCAGCCGGCAAACGCTGATTCCCAAGGTCGGCCCGGGCATGGCACTGTGGCGCGAGAAACTGTTTGCATTGATGTCGCGCAACGCATCCAGTGCGACGACTTTTTTCAAGATCCCGGCGAACAGGGTCGTCGAGCTGGGTACCCGGATCGAGTTATAAGGCGCTGCCCGCATCCGACATGGAATCGCGATCGGTCGTTTCCAATCTCGAAAAACTGTTGTCGCAAGGCAAAGAGTCCGCATTGCTGCGTTTCAGCCTGGGCAGCGAGTACCTCAAATTGCGCGAAACCTGGGTCGCGATCTTTCATTTGAAACGCGCGCTCGAACTGGACCCCAACTACTCGGCGGCGTGGAAGCTGCTCGCCATGGCGCTCGCCGACGGCGGCATCCTGAACGAAGCCCTCGACACCTACCGGCGCGGCATCGAAGTCGCACGGCAGCGCGGTGATCAGCAGGCAGTCAGGGAAATGACGGTTTTCGCGCGCCGCCTGGAAAAGAAACTTTCCTCCTGAAGTGCAACCATGCCTAAGGCGGCCGGCTGGTCGGTTCACGGCGTGGACTTCACCAGCCGCCCGCGCGTTCAAAAAGCAATTACGGTTGCCAGCGGTCGCAGCCGCGGTTCGGTATTTCATCTCGACAATGTCGAGGACTTTGCCGACTGGGCGCATTTCGAATGCTGGCTGCGGCGCCCGGGTCCGTGGATAGCGGGATTCGATTTTCCCTTCGGCCTGCCGCGTGAAGCCGTTGACGATCTGCGCTGGCCAAAGCGGTGGCCGCAACTTGTCGCATACTGTCGCCGCCAGGGCCGTGACGGATTTCGCGCGGCGCTCGATCGCTATCGGGAAAGCCGGCCAACCGGTAAACGCTATGCGCACCGCACCGCCGATCGTCCTGCCGGCTCGCACAGCCCGCTCAAGCTGGTGAACCCGCCGGTGGGGTTCATGTTCCTGGAAGGCGCGCCGCGGTTGCTGGATGCCGGCGTGAACATCCCTGGATTGCATCCGGGCGATCCGCAGCGCGTCGCGCTGGAAGCCTATCCCGGTTTTTCCGCGCGCCAGATGGTGAAAGGTTCGTACAAGAACGACGCTCCGCGCAAACAGACGCCCGCGCGCAGGCAAGCGCGAAAGAGCATGGTAAGAGCGCTGACAACAGTCGAGAATCCATTTGGATTTGCCCTGGCCGCATCGACGCGACTTATGAATTCGCTCGTCAGTGATGCAACCGGCGACCGGCTCGATGCGGTACTTTGTGCCATGCAAGCGGCGTGGGCATGGCGACGGCGCGGGAACAACTATGGAATGCCGCTGCATGTCGATCCGCTGGAAGGATGGATTGCGACGGTGCCGCCGATCCCGGCCGCGCCATGAGGTTCTCGCCACCAATCTGCACGGCCGGACAGAACAGTGCACCGATCACCGGGGAGTCGCATTGATCCGATTGACCCTGGCAGTACCGCTGCTCGCGGGGGCATTCGCCGTCGCGCCCGCCCAGGCCGCGGAGGATCAATCCGATGCGGCATTGACGCAGACCGCGGCATCGCCCGTGGACGCAATTTCGGACGGCGGAATGTTGCTTGAGCTCCGGCCGCGATACGCCCATGTTGACCAGGCCGACAAAATGAAAGCTGCCGACGCGTATACGATGCGCACACTGCTGGGCTGGCGGACACGCTACTGGGAAGATCTGGCGGCAACGGTACAAATGCTCAACGTCGGCCATTTCGGTCCGAAGTACTACGCGTCGGGCAGCACGGGGCCGTCACCTTACCCTCTGGTCCGGGATGCCGACAACACGGACGTCAATCATCTTTATGTCGACTATGGCGGCATCGCGAAAACCGTGCTTCGGATCGGACGACAGGATCTCATCCTCGACAATGAGCGCATGGTCGGGGTCAAGAATTTCAGCCAGACGCCGCAGGTATTCGACGCTGTCACGGTCAAGAATCAATTTCTGTCCGCAACAGATCTTTTCTTCGGGCACTTCTGGCGCGAACGAACCACTTCCACGACCGATTTGCGCTCGAATACGTCTTTGCTGAACGCCCGGATCTCGTTCGCCGACCGCGGTTCGCTTGCGGCCTATGCCTATTTCCAGGATCAGCCGGATACCGGCCAGACGACCGGTTTCAGGGACAACTCGAACCGGATCGCCGGACTGCGCCTCGATGGCGCCCAAGCCATCCGCGAAAATCTGAATGCGCTCTATACCGCTGAATACGCGCGTCAGCGTTCATACGCAGATGGCGATAGCCGCATCGATGCCGACTATGCCCGAATCGGGGGCGGGATCGAATGGCGAGGATTGTTCGTCCGCGCGGATCAAGAGCGACTCGGCAGCAATCGCAGCGCGTACGCTTTCCAGACTCCGATCGGCAGCACTCACTCCTTTCAGGGCTGGGCCGATCTTTTCACGACCACGCCCAAGCAGGGGCTGATCGACACGTTCGCCACCCTGGGTTTCACAGTCCGGTCCGTGGCGGTGTACGCCGAACGCCACCAGTTCCGCTCGGATGTTAGCGACATCGATTTCGGAAATGAGCTCGATGTGCGGCTGTCTTATCAGGTGTTGAAATCGCTCGTTGCGCGACTGGAGTTCGCCGACTACAACGCGGTTAGTGCCAGTGCGGGAAATCCGGATACGCGCAAGATCTGGGTGACGCTGCTTTACAACTATTGATGCGGAATTTCGAGGAACGGGCGGCCGAAAAAAGGAAAGGCCACACTATGTGGCCTTTTCAATCTGGTGGAGACGAGGAGGATCGAACTCCCGACCTTCGCATTGCGAACGCGACGCTCTCCCAGCTGAGCTACGTCCCCAGTTTTCGTTTCAATTTCAGATATGACTGCCGAACCAATAATATTGTCTCGCCTTTTTATTGAGGAGACGAGGAGGTTGTGGGTGCTCGCATTGCCTCTGCGATCCACGCAAACGGCAGCATTTCGTGTCAATGCGACGCGGCGATATTATACTGAAAACCAAATCACCAAAAAATGAGTTGCATCCGATGAAGATCGCCCCGCCGCTGGGTTACGAGCAGATCACCCCGCTGCTCAAGAGCCACAAGGTTCTTCTGCCGCGCGCCGAGGAGACGCCGGCGATTTTCCATCGGCTGCACGCGATGCCGCTGAGCCTGTCGGAGTTCGAGGCGGCATGCCGGGACTATCCGATCGTCTTCATCAGCGGCGACGGGGGCAAAACCTTCAACGCGGTGCTTGTGCTGGGGATGCAGGCCAAGCAGAACCTGTTCATCCTGACCGACGGCATGTGGGACCGGCGCAGCTATCTGCCGGCCTATGTGCGCCGTTACCCGTTCTGCATGAGCCGGGTCACGGTCGACGGCGAGCCGCAGAAGGAACGCATCGTCTGCGTCGAGGAAAGCGCCTTGCACGATTCCGGTGATCCGCTCTATGGCACGAACGGTGAGGCGCTTGCGCCGTGGACCATACTGGAGAAACTGATCTTCGACTACGAGAAGGACCTCGTGCGCTGCGAGTCACTGTGCCAACTGGTCACAGAGCTGGGATTGCTCGAACCGTTCACCATGAAGGCGGAAGTCGACGGCTTCACGATGCAGCTTGAAGGCATGCATCGGGTGAAGCGGGCGGCGCTCGAAGCACTGCCTGCGGACCAGCTGCGCCGGTTGATGTCGGCCGGGGCAATGGAAAAGGTTTATTCTCATCTGCTTTCCCTGGAGAACTTCCGCCGTCTGCTGAACCGGCGCAGTTTTTTCGCGATCAAGCCCCCCAACAAGCAGGGCGAGCTCAACTAGCTTTTTTGCGATAAGCCCAGGCCAGAAGTCCGGCACCGCTCAAGGCCATCGGCAGGCTGAGCCACTGTCCCATCGAGAACCCGAGGGCGAGCAGGCCGAGGAAACTGTCCGGCTCGCGGGAATATTCGACTCCGAAGCGCAGCATCCCGTAACCGAGCAGGAACAGTCCGGATACCGCGCCCGCCGGCCGCGGCTTCCCGGAAAACCACCACAGCAGCGCGAACAGGACCAACCCCTCGAGAGCGAACTCGTAGAGTTGCGAAGGGTGCCGCGGCAGGTTGTCGATGTTCGGAAATATCATCGCCCACGGCACATCGGTTGGCCGTCCCCATAGTTCGGCATTGATGAAGTTGCCGATGCGACCTGCGCCAAGCCCGAGCGGAACCAGCGGCGCGATGAAGTCGGTCACCGTCATCCAGCTTTTGCCGCGGGAGCGTGCGAACCACAGCATCGCCAGGATCACGCCGAGGAAGCCGCCATGAAACGACATGCCGCCTTCCCACACATAAAGAATATGCAGCGGCTCCCGCAGATAATCGGCGAACTTGTAGAACAGGATGTAACCAAGCCGGCCGCCGAGTACGACACCGATGACGCCCAGAAACAACATGTCGTCCAGATCGCGCACGTTCCAGCCCCGCCAGGGTTGTGTTTTGATGCGATGGCGTCCCAGTACCAGGACCAGCACGAATGCCAGCAGATACATCAGGCCGTACCAGCGTACAGCCAGGGGGCCAAGGTGCACGACGACCGGATCGAATTGCGGATGGATGAGCATGCTCGCGCCGGATTATACGTGCGTGCGGATCAAGGCACCTGCACCTCGTACATCCGGTCGAGAATGATGCCGATGCGCCGCTCCAGCAGCGGCGTATCGCGAACCTTGTCGTAGAAACGCGGCTTCGGCACCATGGCGGCCAGTCGCGCGGACTGCTCGGGGTCGAGGTAGGCCGCGCCGATGCCGTAGTAGTAACGCGCCGCGGCCTCCGCGCCGAATACGCCGTTGCCCCATTCGATGACGTTCAGATAGATTTCGAAGATACGTCTCTTCGACATCACATTCTCGATCATCAGCGTGATCATCGCTTCCTCAACCTTGCGCCAGGGCGTGCGCCTGCCGGACAGGAACAGGTTCTTGGCAAGCTGCTGGCTGATGGTGGATCCGCCGGCGACCACCTTGCCTTTCTTCAGATTCTTCTCGTAGGCCTTCTGGATCGCCTCCCAGTCGAAGCCGTCGTGATCCAGAAACTTGGCGTCCTCGGCGGCGATCAGCGCGCGCTTCAGATGGACTGAAATGCGCTCGTAGGGCACCCATTGGTGGCGCAGCGCCGCTTCCGGGTTTTTCTGCTGCAGCATTTCCAGGCGAGTTTCCATGAAAGCGCTGGTCGATGGATTGAACCAGATCCACCACACGACGTTGCCGAAGATCCAGAACTGATAGACGACCACGGCCGCCATCATAAGCAGCACCACTCGCGCCGCCCAACGCCACGCTCGCTTCATCGGATCATGGATTGCGCAACATCGTGATGACCGGGGCGGTCGCGGGACGCACACCGCGCCAGAGCAGGAAGGATTCGGCCGCCTGCTCGACCAGCATGCCCAGCCCGTCGGAAGTTTTCGCCCCTTGCGCGGCGGCAAACGCTAGAAAGGGTGTCGGCGTCCTCCCGTACATCATGTCGTAGGCAAGCGCACCGGCAGCAAATGCATCGCCGGGCAGCACTGGCAGTTCCCCCTGCAGGCTGCTGGAAGTGGCGTTGATCACCAGGTCGAAATGATGTCCGGCAAGCTCGCTGAAACACAGACCGCACAACACGCTCGATGCGGCAATCGGCTTGTGGCGATACATTTCGGCCAATCGCAGGGCTTTTTCGACCGTGCGGTTGACGAAGGTCAGTATGCTGGGTTCGTGCTCGAGCAACGGCATCAGCACGCCTTGCGCCGCACCGCCGGCCCCTATCAGCAGAACGCGTTTGCCGGCAAGCCCGAAGCCCAGGTTGTGCACGATGTCGCGGATCAAACCAACGCCGTCGGTGTTATCGGCGCGCACACGGCCGTTGTCGAAGGCCAGGTAGTTGGCCGCTCCCGCATCCTTTGCGCGCTGGGAGACGTCGTCGGCAAGATCGAACGCCTCGAACTTGAACGGCACGGTGACATTGACGCCTTTTCCGCCCGCCGCGCGAAACGAGTCTATGGCCGGGCGGAAGCCGTCGAGCGGTGCAAGCAGCCTCGAATAGTCGATGTCCTGGCCGGTCTGTCGGGCAAAGGCCGCGTGGATCTCGGGCGATTTGCTGTGCGCGATCGGATTGCCGACGACCGCGTAACGATCGGTCATGGGTTGGCCAGCACTTCGAGATCACTGCGCGTATAGCTGAAGGTGCGCGAGATACTCAGGACGTCCCAATCCTTGCGCACTGCCGCGGGAAACGGCGGGAACGGCCCGGCCAGATCCACCGCTCGCCGGGCGGCGGTATCGAGCAGGCGGTATCCGGACGAGCGGTCGATTTCGACTTTCTCCACACTGCCGTCGGCCTTGATATGCACGGTCATCACCAGCGACCCATACAGCTTGCGCCGCCTGGCTTCTTCCGGGAAATACTGGGTGCCGATTTTCTCTATGCGCTGGCGCCACTGGTCCACGTATTCCGCGTAGACCACCCCTTCGGTACGCGCGCCGATGAATTTACGCCGCGGCAGTTTCTGGTATTCGTCCCACTCCTTTGCAATCTGGGCTTCCAGTTGCGCAATGCGCAGGCGCCGCTGCTCGGCCGCCGGATCTTCCCGCGTCGCCTCGCGCGGCAGCTCCGGCGCGGGCCGGGTCGCGTCGGCCGTCGCATGGGCGCCCTGCGACAACTGCAGCAGGCGCTGGGCCTCCTGCTCCAGTTGTCGCACCTGCTTCGAGGCGAGTTGCACGTTTGGTGCGGGCTCCACATTGTTGAGCTTCGGCAGGTTGGTCTTCGCGCGACGATCGGCTTCGGTATTCCCGCCCCCGTCCAGGTCGGCCTGGGCCAGCGCATCGGCCTTGGCCGGTTTCGATGCGCTCTTGGAATTGACCAGCACCACGTCGAGATGCGGGACGAATTTCGATCCGTCGGAACCCGGCGGCGCAAACGTGATCAGCAGAACGACGGCGTGCGCAACGACGGAAACCGCCAGCGTGATCGGCAGGATGTCGCCCGAGGCGGGCGGCGAGGGGACGGTGAGGCCGGCGGTTAGGCCGCCTCGTGCGGGAAATGCGCTGATCGAAGTGTCCGGCAAATTCGCCTTGCGAAGTAAAAGGGGCCTGCGCCAATTCTAAATAACTACGGCGCACCTGTCAGCGCGATTGCGCTTCGAGCGGTCGTTTGAACTCGCAGTGCAGGGTCAGTTCCAGCAAATCGATGTTGGACACGGCGAGTTCAACCCGGCTTGCGGGTGCGGCTGCGGGCATCGAGGGCACACGCACGACCAGCGGGATGCGGTCTATCCGGACCAGTTCCTCGCGCAGCACTTCGGCGCCGGTCAGCGTAACCCCCTCCTGGATCAACCAGCGCAGGCACCAGTAGCGCTCCATGCCGCGCTGGAATTCCGCATAGGCGTCATAAGCCAGCTCGAAATCGCGCAGAATGACCAGCAAACGTTCGTCGCGGGGCGGATAGGCGGGCGCCTCGTCGCGAACCAGCGACAGCAACTGGCGCTGGTTGACCAGATCGGCATAACGACGCAGCGGCGAACTTGCCCAGATGTACTGGGGCACACCGAGGCCCTGGTGCGGCGCCGGCACGGTGGACATCCTGACCTTGCCGCCGGTCTGCGCCCGATACAGCGCCGGGATTTCATTTTCCGCCAACTGACGGCCCCATTCGGTATTGACCAGGATCATCATTTCCGAGACTACCTTGTCGATCGGCGAGCCGCGCCGGCGCTCGACTATGCTTACGCGATCCTCGTCGACGTAGAAGTTGTATTCGGCCCGCGCGAAGGCGGGTTCATCCTTGCCACGCTGGCGTTCCAGTTTGGCGGCCACGCGCCACAGCAGCACCAGTTGCTTGCCGAAACGGTGGTCCACCTGCCCGGCGGCCAGCTGTTGCTCGTTGAATTGTGCCTCCAGGCTGTCGTGGCGCAGATTGGCCGCGATGCGCACGACTTCGACGACGCTGCGGTATGCGGCAATGTCCAGTTCCGGCGTTACCTCGATGTACATCGACAGTGCCGGGCAGTCGCGACCTTCGGACAGCGTGTAGTGCGCAATCGCCGTTTCCGGCAGCATCGTGATCTTGTCGCCCGGAAAATAGACCGTGGACAAGCGCTTCGCGGCCTCTTGATCCAATGGCGAATCCGGCGCAATGCCCAGGGCCGGCGCGGCGATATGCACTCCCACCTGCCAGTTGCCATTCGCCAGTTTCGTGACCGAAAACGCGTCGTCGATTTCCGTCGTGGCGGCATCGTCGATGCTGAAGGCCTCGACCGCTGACATCTCCAGAGCGCCCGGCCCGCCGGCCGTGAGCGCGGGATCGAAATCCGTGCCGCGCGGAAAGTACTCGAACAGAAAACGTCCGACGTGATAGTCGCGGCTGGACGCCAGCGCGCCGCTCTTTTCAAGGAGCCTGGGGACGCTCAGGTGCGTTTGCGCCGAGGCCTGCTCGAGCGCCTTGAACTCGACTGAGCCCTTGTCGGGCTGGTAGAGCAATTGCGGCAGCAATGGCCGGAGTTCCTCCGGAAACTCGAAACGCGCAAGCTGTCCCGCATAACGCGCCTGCAACTCGGCTTGTATCTTCTTGCGCTCGATGCTCGCCAGCGCGGCTTTGAGCGCGTCGGCAGGAGCCGCCCTGTAGCGGCCCTTGCCCTTCTTGTAGAAATGCGTGGGCGTCGCGTGCAGCCGCATCAGCAGGCCGGCACTTTCGGCCGGCTTCGGTTCGCGGCCGAAGTATTCCCTGCCGAGCTGGTCGAACCCGAATTCCGTTTCGCCGGAGCACTCCCACAGAAAGGCCGGATCGATATCAGCCGAAACCTGCTGTGCGTCCGCCAGGAACTGCGACAGCGGTATGTGCTCGAAACGGATCAGCACGGCGGCTTCCTTCACCTTCGTGCGCTTGCCGTGCTGGTTCTCGACCTGCAGCGAGGTATTGTTATCCGCCAGCACGGTGCCGGCCTTGAAGGCACCGTCTTCTTCGAAAAATACATTCATGCGCTGCGCCGGTGGGCGTGAGGAGGGAAAAGCGAGCGCGCGATTATACGCGAGCCCTAGGCTGCAAATTCGAGCACGATGTCGAGGTAATCACCGAACTCCCTGAAACCATGATCGCTTCCCTGCACGATGACCTGCCGGCAGCCCTGGTAATGGTCCACCGCGACACGCCAGTCGAGCAATTCGTCGCCGGTCGTATGCATCAGCAGATACCGATCCATCTTTAGCGGATTGTGCACGCGCAGCGATTCGAGCTGCGCAAGGTGCTCTTCTGTCAGCATGTATTCGTCGCCGGTATAGAGGTTCTTCTGCGGGCCGAGATAGGTGCGCAGCCCTTCGTGCGGGGTGATCGCGGGATTGACGAGCACCGAGCGCAAACCCAGTTTCTCGGTGAGATAAGTTGCATAGAATCCGCCCAGCGAACTGCCGACCAGCGTAACCTTGTCCACCGGAATGCCGGACACTTCGCGTTCGATCAGCGCCATTGCGTCCCGTGGCCGGTGCGGCAAAGCCGGGCACGCGAATTCGTTCTCCCGGCCGAGCGACACGAGCCGGTCGCGCAACTGGTTCGATTTGTGGGACGACGGGGAGCTGTTGAAGCCGTGGATGTAGACGATCATGAAGACCTTCCATTGCACCGGTATTGTGCCCGACGCCTTCCGGCCGCACAAAGAAACCGCACTTTGACCCCGAAAGCGGTGCGCGGGCGAGGGGATCGCATGGCACGCGGCTTGCCATTGCCGGCCGACAACAGCCAGGACTACTCGACGAAGAGGCTCTTATGAAAAACGATTCCCGCAGGCGATTCCTCCTCCAGTCCGGCGCAGTGGCGGGTGCGCCATGGCTGCCGGAAATCGTGCGCGCAGAGGAAGAGGCGAGACCTCATATGCCGGTCGGCGCAAAGCTCGGCGATGTATACGTTCTGCCGGCGACGCCCGAGACCACGCAATGGGGCTGGTTCGACAACGCCCAGCCGCCGGTCCTGAAGCTGCGCTCCGGCGAGCGCGTTGCCATGGAAACGATGATGGCCTCGGCAAACCAGGTATTGCCCGGCGTATCGATTGAGGACATCACCAAAATGCGGCTCGCCTATCCCGGTCGCGGCCCCCACACCATCACCGGTCCGATCTACATCGAGGAAGCCGGGCCGGGCGACACGCTGAAAATCCGCATCGAGCGCATCGTGCCGAGGAGTTATGGCGCGAACTGGAATCTCCCGGGCG
>DATFUO010000153.1:0-19830 GCA_035260785.1 Burkholderiales bacterium | reverse complement strand
TTGTTCTTCATCGCCGTGGCCCAGATGCGCCGCGCCACGCGCCCGAGTACCGTGTATTCCGGGTCCATGCCGTTGGAAAAAAAGAATGACAGGTTCGGGGCGAAATCGTCGATATTCATGCCGCGGGCAAGATAGGCCTCGACGAAGGTGAAACCATTCGACAGCGTGAAAGCGAGCTGCGAGATGGGATTCGCACCGGCCTCGGCGATGTGATAGCCGGAGATCGACACCGAATAGAAATTGCGCACCCGGTTCTTCACGAAGTATTCCTGGATGTCGCCCATGACCTTCAGAGAGAACTCCGTGGAAAAGATGCAGGTGTTCTGCCCCTGGTCCTCCTTGAGGATGTCGGCCTGCACGGTGCCGCGCACGTTCTCCTGCGCCCAGGCGCGGATCTTCGCGCTTTCCTGCTCGTTCGGCTGCCGGCCATGCTGGGTGACGAACTTGTCGATCTGCTGGTCGATGGCCGTGTTGATGAACATGGCCAGGATGGTCGGCGCCGGGCCGTTGATGGTCATCGATACCGAGGTCGCGGGATCGCACAGGTCGAAGCCGGAATACAGCACCTTCATGTCGTCCAGCGTGGCAATCGACACGCCGGAGTTGCCGACCTTGCCATAGATATCCGGCCGTTCGTGCGGATCGAAACCGTAGAGCGTCACCGAGTCGAACGCGGTCGACAGGCGTTTGGCCGGCATGTCGCGCGACAGGAATTTGAAGCGTGCGTTGGTGCGGAACGGATCGCCTTCGCCGGCGAACATGCGCGTCGGATCTTCGTTCTCGCGCTTGAACGGAAAAACGCCGGCGGTATACGGAAAATAACCGGGCAGGTTTTCCCGCATCAGCCATCTGAGCAATTCGCCGTCATCCTCGAACTTCGGCAGGGCCACTTTCGGGATCCTGGTGCCGGACAACGAAGTCGTCGTCAGCGTCGTGCGGATCTCGCGGTCGCGGACCTTTGTGATCTGTTCGTCGCCGGAGTAGGCCTGTTCGATACTCGGCCATTGCTCCAGCAGAGCCTTGGCTTCGGCACTGAGCGCCTTGTCGCGCTCCGCGATCAGCGGATCGAGATCGGAGGACGACTTCTTGGCCGCATCCAGCATGCGCCTCACCTCGCGCAGTTGCTGGCGTTCGCGCGCCACCTTCGTCTGCCCTGCGACATCCGCGTGATATCCGCGGACCGTCTCCGCAATCTCCGCAAGGTAACGCACTCTGGCCGGCGGAACGATGACGTTCTGCCCGGAAGACGATCTCACGTTCGTGGTCTTGAGCTTGCCGTCGGCGGCCTTGAGTCCGCGTGTTTTCAGTTCCGCGGCGATGGCCTGGTAGAGCGCGGTCACGCCATCGTCGTTGAATCGCGACGCGATGGTGCCGAACACAGGCATGCTGTCGGCGGCCACGGTGAAGGCGCTACGATTGCGCTGCATCTGCTTGCGTACGTCGCGCAGCGCGTCCTGCGCCCCGCGCCGGTCGAACTTGTTGATGGAGACAAAATCGGCAAAGTCGAGCATGTCGATTTTTTCGAGCTGGCTGGCGGCACCGAACTCCGGCGTCATCACATAGAGGGAAAAATCGACGTGCGGCACGATGGCGGCATCGCCCTGGCCGATGCCCGAAGTTTCCACCAGCACCAGATCGAAGCCCGCGCATTTGCAGGCGGCGATCACATCCGGCAGGCAGGCCGCAATTTCGCTGCCCGCATCGCGCGTGGCCAGCGAGCGCATGGTGATGTTCGGATGGTTGATCGAGTTCATGCGAATGCGGTCGCCGAGCAAAGCGCCGCCGGTCTTGCGCCGCGACGGGTCCACCGCGATGACCGCGATCTTGAGGGTATCGCCCTGGTCGATGCGGAAGCGGCGGATCAGTTCGTCGGTGAGCGACGATTTGCCGGACCCGCCGGTGCCGGTAATGCCCAGAACGGGTATTCCGTCATTCTGCGCGGCGCGGGCGGCCAGTTTCTTCAGCAGCGTTTCGGGCAGCGTCGCATTCTCGAGTCCGGTGATGACGCGTGCCAGCGCGCGGGGCTTTCCCCGAAACAGCTCGTCGAGATTGGCCGGCAGCTCCGCGGCGAGGTTGCGGTCGGCGGTACGGATCATGTCGCTGATCATGCCCTGCAGGCCCATCTTGGCGCCATCTTCCGGCGAGTAGATGCGGGCGACGCCATAGCGATGCAGTTCTTCGATTTCGTGCGGAACGATCACGCCACCACCGCCGCCGAAGACCTTGATGTTCTCGCCGCCACGTTCGCGCAGCAGGTCGATCGTGTATTTGAAATACTCGACGTGGCCGCCCTGATACGAGGAGATCGCGATGCCCTGCACGTCTTCCTGGATGGCGGCGTTGACGATTTCATCGACCGAGCGATTGTGGCCGAGGTGGATGACTTCGACGCCGCTGGCCTGCAGGATGCGGCGCATGATGTTGATCGAGGCATCGTGGCCGTCGAACAGGCTCGCCGCGGTGACGAAGCGGATCTTATGGGCGGCCCGGCCTTTCTGGTCGGCGGGCTGCTGGCTCAAGTCGGTCATGATTCTCGCTCCCTGCGGCTTATGACACCCCGGACGGGCCGGGGCTATGAGCCGGTCATTATCTACGAACGTTAGCCCAAATTCCCGTCACCCGCTTGCCGTCAGGCCGCCAGCACAATGCCGGCGTCGTTGCGAAATTGCTGCAACAAGCGGCTGCGCTCCGCTGCAACCGCGGCAACATTGTGCTCCTTGACATGGCCGAAGCCGCGAATGCGCTCCGGCAGCGAGGCCAGTTCGACGGCCGTGCGATGATTTTTCTGCGAAAGGTTTGCCAGTATTTCCGTTACGAGGGATTCGTAGTCCCGGATCAGGCCCCGCTCCATCTTTCTTTCCCCGGTGTAGCCAAACGGGTCGAGCGCCGTGCCGCGCAGACCTTTGAACTTCGCCAGCCACTTGAACGCGTGTTTCATCCATGCGCCGTATTGTGCCTTCACGAGATGCCCCTGCACATCGCGCTTCGCCAGCAGCGGAGGCGCCAGGTTGTACTTGACCTTGAAGTCGCCCTCGAAGCTGTCGTTAAGCCGCTTTTCGAAATCGCCGCCGGCGTAAAGCCGGGCGACTTCGTACTCATCCTTGTACGCCATCAGCTTGAACAGGTATTTCGCCACCGCCTTGCTCAGCGCATCTCCCGCCGCGATGCCTGCTTCGGCATCGCGCACCGTCGTGACCAGGCCCTCGTAACGCTTGGCGTAGGCGGCATTCTGGTATTCGGTGAGAAAAGCGACGCGGCGGCGGATCAGGGTTTCCAGGTTCTGTGGCATCTGCACGACGATCGGCTTGACGGGCAGCGCGACCTTCTCCACCTGCTCCAGGCTGACGGCTGCGCGCCGTCCCCAGCCGAAGGCCTGTTTGTTGGAGTCGACGGCGACGCCGTTCAATTCAATTGCCTGCAGGATGGAGGCTTCCTGCAGCGGGATGAGCCCTTTCTGGAAAGCATAGCCGAGCATGAACAGGTTGGTCGCGATCGAATCGCCGAGCAGTGCGGTGGCGATCCGGGTGGCATCGATGAAGTGGGCGCGGCCGCCGACTGATTCTTCGATCAGGGCGCGGATCTGTTCCGCCGGGAACTGCCAGTCGGGATTTTGTGCAAATTGTCCCGGAGGCTGTTGATGCGTATTGATGACCGCGACCGTGCGACCGGGGCGTGTCTTGGAAATGGCATCGTGGGCCCCGGCGGTCAGCATGTCACAGCCCAGGATCAGGTCCGCCTCGCCGGTGGCGATGCGCTGTGCGCGAATATCTTCCGGCGCGCGCGCAATGCGTACGTGGGACGTGACCGCGCCGTTCTTCTGCGACATGCCGGTCATGTCCAGCGCCGACGTGCCTTTGCCTTCCAGATGGGCGGCCATTCCCAGCAAGGCGCCGATGGTGATGACGCCGGTGCCGCCGATGCCGGTGATCAGGATGTTGTACGGCGCTTCCCTGAGTTCCGCCACAGCCACCTCAGGCAGGGACTCGAGTTGGGTGGGAAGAAGCTGCTGTGCCGCGCGCGACTTCTTCGGCGCGCCGCCCTCGATCGTGACAAAGCTCGGACAGAAGCCCTTCACGCACGAGTAATCCTGATTGCAGGACGATTGGTCGATCGCGCGCTTGCGGCCGAATTCGGTTTCGACCGGCAGGATCGAGGTGCAATTGGATTGCACGCCGCAGTCGCCGCAGCCTTCGCAGACCGCCTCGTTGATGAACACGCGTTGCGTGGCTTTCGGATACTCGCCTTTCTTGCGGCGCCGGCGTTTTTCCGCCGCGCAGGTCTGGTCGTAGATCAGCACCGACACGCCTTGGATCTCGCGCAGTTCGCGCTGCACCGTTTCCATGTCCTTGCGATCGTTGATCGTGACGATCGCCGGCAACTGCGATCGGTCCTGGTAGCGCGACACGTCCTCGGTGACTACTGCGATACGCTTGACGCCTTCGGCCGCCATCTGCTGCGCGATCATCGGCACCGAAATTTGTCCGTCCACCGGCTGGCCGCCGGTCATCGCGACCGCATCGTTGTAGAGGATCTTGTAAGTGATGTTGACGTTTGCCGCGAGCGCTGCGCGAATCGCGAGCGACCCGGAATGAAAATAAGTGCCGTCTCCGAGGTTGGCGAAGATGTGAGAGCGCTTCGAGAACGGCGCCTGGCCGATCCACGGTGCGCCTTCACCCCCCATGTGTGTCGGACTTTTGTTGTGCTCCGGGTAGATTACGGTGGCCATGACGTGGCAGCCGATGCCGGCCAGCGCCAGGCTGCCGTCGGGCACTTTGGTCGAGGCATTGTGCGGGCATCCCGAGCAGTAGTACGGTGGTCGCACCGGAGTGTCCACGGTCTTCTTCAGTACGGCTTCTTTCGCATCGAGGAAAGCCAAACGCGCCTTGATCAGGTCGCTCTGGTGAAAGCGTGCGATGCGTCCAGCGATCACGCGCGCGATCTGCGCGATCGAGAAATCGGCCTTGGCCGGCAACAGCCATTCGCCGCGCGGATGCACCCACTCGCCCTGGTCGTCGAATTTGCCGATCACGCGCGGGCGCACATCAGGATGCCAGTTGTAGAGCTGCTCCTTGAGTTGGTACTCCACCATCTGGCGTTTTTCTTCCACCACCAGGATTTCTTCCAGCCCCTTTGAGAATTCGCGCACCCCGTCCGGTTCCAGGGGCCAGGGCATCGACACCTTGAACAAGCGGATGCCGATCTGCGCCGCGTTCTCTTCGGTGATGCCCAGTTCTTCCAGCGCTTCCAGCACGTCCATGTAAGATTTGCCGGATGCGATGATGCCGAGCCTGGCATTGGGTGAATCGATGGTCGTGCGGTTGATGTGGTTCAACCTCGCATAGGCCATTGCCGCATAGATCTTGTAATCCTGCATTAATGCTTCCTGCTTGCGCGCCTGCAGGCCGAGCAAATCGCTGGACAGCCGGCCATTCAGTCCGCCTTCCGGCATTACGAAATCATCCGGCAGCCGGGTTTGGACGCGAAACGGGTCGGCCTCGATCGAAGCAGACGACTCGACCGTATCGGCCAGTGCCTTGAAGCCGACCGCGCAACCGGAGAACCGCGACATGGCCCAGCCGTGCAGACCGAGTTCGACGTATTCCTGCACGTTGCACGGATACAGGACCGGAATCATCGATGCGGAAAACAGATGGTCGCTCTGGTGCGGCAATGTCGACGAATAGGCGCCGTGGTCGTCGCCGGCGACCAGCAACACGCCGCCGTGTTTCGAGGTACCGGCAAAATTCATGTGTTTGAATACGTCGCCGCAGCGATCCACACCCGGCCCCTTGCCGTACCAAAGCGCAAAGACGCCGTCGTAATTCGACTCGCCGATCAGCTCGACCTGTTGCGATCCCCACACCGCCGTGGCGGCAAGCTCTTCGTTGACGCCGGGCTGGAATTTGATGTGATGGGCTTGGAGATGCTTTTTGGCTTTCCACAATGCTTCGTCGAGACCCCCCAGCGGCGAGCCGCGATAGCCGGAGATGAAGCCGGCCGTGTTGAGTCCCGCGGCCAGATCGCGTCGGCGCTGGACCAGGGCGAGGCGCACCAGCGCCTGAATACCCGTCAGGTAAACGCGGTCCTGGTCGGAGGTGTACTTGTCTTCGAGGGTGACTTGACGCATGTCCGGCTCCTGTAGATCGTCGTCTCGTTCAACATCACTTCGTGGTGCCCGCTGCCGGCCGCGATCATCGGAAAGCAGTTGGCCTGCGGTGCGACGGCTACGTCGAGAAAGAACGGCCCGTCGTAAGCCAGGCATTCGGCGATCGCGGCATCGAGTTCCGCCGGGTCGGTCACGCGCCTCGCGCCCCAACCAAACCCTTTCGCGACCGCCACGAAATCCGGCAACGCCGCGGTATAGCTGTGGCTGTAGCGGCTGCCGTGATTGAGTTCCTGCCACTGGCGCACCATGCCCATATAGCCGTTGTTGCACAACATCACTTTCACGGCGGTCCGATGCTGAACGGCGGTGGATAGTTCCTGCAGATTCATCAGCACAGACGCATCGCCGCTTACGCAAACGACGAGCTTGTCCGGATTACCAACCTGGGCGCCGATCGCCGCGGGCAGCCCATAACCCATAGTTCCGGCGCCGCCCGAAGTGAGCCAGCGGTTGGGCTGCTCGAAGCGCATATGCTGCGCGGCCCACATCTGATGCTGGCCGACGTCGGTCGACACGATCGCGTCGCGTCCCGCGACCGCATGCTGCAGCGATTGCATCAGTTGCTGCGGCACGATGCAATCGTCGCGTGTTTCGAACCCCAGCGAATCCTCGGCGCGCCATTGTCCGATCGTGTTCCACCATTCGCGCAGCCGTTCGGGCTGAAAAACGTGCCCACCCAGCTCGACGCGCAAGGCCTCCAGCAGCTCCAGGCAGTCGCCGACCATCGGCACGTCGACCTTGATCACCTTGTTGATCGAAGAAGCGTCGATGTCGAGATGGATTTTCCTGGCACCCGGACAGAATTCGCTGAGCTTGCCGGTCACCCTGTCGTCGAAGCGCGCACCGACGCAGACGACAAGGTCAGCTTCGTGCATGGCGAGATTGGCTTCCAGCGTGCCGTGCATGCCGAGCATGCCGAGAAATTGTCCGTCTGACGCCGGAAACGCGCCCAGTCCCATCAGCGTCAAGGTACAGGGGGCACCGGTATGTCGCACGAGGCGAGTGAAAGAAGCGCAGGCCTCAGGCCCCGAATTGATCAGCCCGCCGCCGCCGTAGAACACCGGGCGGCGCGCATTCTTCAGCAGTTCCGCCGCATCGCGCAGCCGACCGCGCCGCATCGGTTTGCGCCTGGATTGTGGTTGCTCTTCCGGCGACTCGGCCGGCGCATCAAACGTCGCGAGCTGAATATCCTTGGGGAAATCGAGCAGCACCGGCCCCGGCCTTCCCTGCGTTGCGATGCTGAGCGCCTTGCGCACCAGTGCCGCTACTTGATTCGCGCTGCGAATCTGCGCATTCCATTTCGTGACCGGCCGCGATAGCCCGAGCGCGTCGCATTCCTGAAACGCATCGGTGCCGATCGAATGCGTCGCGACCTGGCCGCTGATGCAAAGTACCGGAACCGAATCGCAGATCGCATCCAGCAACCCGGTGATCGTGTTGCTTACACCGGGACCCGAAGTGACCAGCACGACGCCGGGCTTACCGGTCGAGCGCGCATAACCTTCCGCCGCATGGACGGCGGCCTGCTCGTGCCGGACCAGGATATGGCGGATACGATGCTCCGCGTGCAGCGCATCGTAAACCGGCAGCACGGCGCCGCCGGGATAACCGAAAATGGTGTCGACGCCCAGTTCGACCAGGGTATCAAGCAACGACTGCGCACCCGATACGCCAACACCGCCCGTGCCGGCTGGCGCGGATGTTGGCAGGCTGGGCGGAACGGCGAGATTGCTCATGAATGCATCGTACGCGGCGGATTCCAGAAAAGGCATCTTATTTTCTGCAGAAATGTACTATTATTAGAATAATTTCCTAGAGAAGTGACTATATAAAGAATGTCTGTCGATAAGTTCGATCTGGCGATCCTGAAAGTCCTGCAGGAGGATGCCCGCGCCAGCCTGCAGGTGATCAGCGAGCGCGTGGGGCTGTCTTCGACGCCATGCTGGGCGCGGATCAAGCGCATGGAGGGCGAGGGCGTGATCCAGGGGTACACCGTGCGGGTCGACCCGGCCTCCATTGGACTTTCCGAAACGGTGATCGTGCAGGTCACGCTGGAGAGCCATACGGATGAAACGCTGTACGACTTCGGCAAGATGCTCGAGCAGATTCCGGAGGTGATGGAAGCCTATCTGGTATCCGGCGACTATGATTACTACATTCGCATTGCCGTGAAGGACACCCGCGATTACGAGCGGCTGCTGCGCGAGCGCCTGTACCGGATTCCAGGCATACGGCACAGCAAGTCGAGCTTCGTGCTGCGGACGCTGAAGGAAAGCCTGATCCCGTTGTCGGCGGCACCCGCGGCCGTTTCCGCCAATGAACCCGTCAGGGCTGGAAAAAAAAGATCCGCCAAGCGCAAATGAGCATGCATTGCCCCGGTTTGATCGACGCCATTGGGCGCACGCATGCGGTGGCGCGGGCCGATGCCCGCATCGTCAGCCTCGTTCCGAGCGTAACCGAATTGCTGTTTTCGCTTGGCATAGGCGATCGCCTCGTAGGCCGGACCGGTTTCTGCATCCATCCGAAGGACAGAATCAGGACGGTGCCGAAGGTCGGTGGCACCAAGAGCGTGGACATCGACGCGATTCACGGACTCGCGCCGACGCACGTGATCGTAAATATCGACGAAAACGAAAAACCGACGGTCGATCGGCTCGCCAGCTTCGTGCCGAGCGTGATCGTTACCCATCCGCTCGGTCCGCTCGACAATCTGCCGTTGTATCGGCTGCTGGGCGGAATCTTCGGGCGGGAAAAGCGCGCAGAAGAACTTTGCTCGGAATTCAGGCTGGCTTACGGCAAGTCGGTTGTCGCCTGCGAGGGCCTGCCACGGGAGACGGTCCTATACCTGATCTGGAAATCGCCCTGGATGACCGTGTCGCGCGACACCTACGTCTCGCGAACGCTTGCTGTCGTAGGCTGGGATACGGTGAAAATCGAAAGCAAGGATCGTTATCCAAAGATCGATCTCACCCCGGAGCTTGTGTCGCGCGTGGATCGCGTCCTGCTTTCCAGCGAACCCTACGCATTCCGTGAACGCCACCTGGACGAAGTCCGGCAAACGCTTGCGGCTGCCGACCACTTTTTTGTTCCGACCGCCCGCGAGGCGGCGGAATCGCCGGTTACCGTGTCGTTGATCGACGGCGAAATGACCTCCTGGTATGGCAGCCGCGCCATTGAGGGCATGAAATATCTGTCCCGGCTGCGCACCGGGTGAGAGTTGATTTGTATCTGGTGCGGAGCTGATGTCAGTAGACGATTTTCGGCAACCCGCTAATCCAGCGTGATGAACAGCGATTTCCGCGGCTTTCCCGCCACGGCCCGGCTGATGTGTCCCTGCCCGGTCGTGTCTTCGGCGAGCAGGACGTCGCCGCTACGCAGGATGCGTTTCGTCCCGTCGCCCACCTCGATTTCCACTTCCCCTTCCAGATTCACCACGTACTGGCGCCGCGGGGCGGTGTGAAAGTCGTAGTTGTAATCCCCGCCGGTCTCGCGGAACACGATGCCCGTGGCCTTCATGAGTTCCGAGATGAACCCGATCTTGCCCGTGCTTTTCAGCGGGATCTGCACGTCCTCGAAATGCGACTGATTGTCTGCTCCGGTGTAAATGCGCACGATGGTCATGGTTCTTTCACCGCGATCGGCGGCAAAGGCGTCAGATTGCATCGCGATTCCTCCAGGGATTGCCGCCAGAATGAGTATTGCGAATAGCCGCAGGTTCTTCTTGCGAATCGTAGGCATGAGACTCCTTTAAAGATAAACGGACGTGCGGAACACGAGCGTGAATGCCATCAACGCATACTGGGCAGATGCTGGTCGCGATGCCGTTCCACGAGAAAGACCGACGCGACGAATCCCACGACGGCGCCGAACATGACGTAGTACGCCGGCGCCAGTGGTGAACCCGTTTCGCGAATCAGCCAGGTGACGATGAACTGGGCAAAACCGCCGAACAGCATGACCGCGAAATTGTAGGCGAGGGCCAGCCCGGTTGAACGTACGCCGGTCGGAAACTGCTCGGCGATGGCGGTGGAGATCGGCCCGAGAAATACGCCGACCAGGCTGCACAGGATGCCCTGCATGATCGCGAGTCTGGCGAGGCTTGGACCGGCGTACACCCAAGCGAACATCGGGTAGAGCAGCACGAAATAGGCGATGGTGGCGGCCATCACGACGGGCTTGCGGCCGATCCGGTCGGACAGCGCGCCACACAATGGAATGGCCACGGTCAGGCAAAGCAGGCCGATCACCTGTGCCACGAAAGCGTCCGTCAGCGGCATACCGAGCTGGGTCTTCGCGAATGTCGGCATGTAAACCAGCACGACGTAATACGAAATGGTGCCGCAGATGACCAGGCCGAAAGTGACGGCCAGTCCGCGCCAGTTCTGCGAGAGGAGCGTCCGTAACGATCCGTGGCCGGCACCTGCACGGCGCGATTCGATGAATGCCTCGGTCTCTTCCAGGTAGCGCCGGATGTAAAGCCCGACCGGTCCGATGATGAGCCCGAACAGAAACGGCAGGCGCCATCCCCATGCGTCGATCTGCTCGGGGGCAAGCCCGCGCGTAATCAGCGCGCCGGCGATGGCACCGGAGAGCGCCGCGACGCTCTGCCCGACCATTTGCAGGGAGCCGTAGAATCCGCGTCTATGCGCCGGCGCGCTTTCGACCAGGAATGTTGTGGCGCTCGCGAATTCGCCGCCGGTCGCGAAGCCCTGCAGCAAACGCGCTAGAAGGATAAGCAGCGGCGCGGCGATGCCGATCGCCGCATACGGAGGCGCGAAGGCGATCATCGCCATCGACAGCGTCATCAGCCCGATGATCAGTTGCAACGCCGCCTTGCGGCCTTTGCGGTCTGCATAGATGCCGAGCACGATGCCGCCCACGGGCCGCATGAAAAATCCGACCCCGAATGTCGCCATGGTGAGCAGCAAGGAGGCATATTCGCTCTGCCCCGGAAAGAACAGCCGGGCAATGATGACGGTCAGGAAGCCGTAAACGACGAAGTCGTACCATTCGAGCGCATTGCCGATCACGGCGGCAACGATCTGCCTCGTCCGGGGTGGTTTCTGTGTCACGGGTGAATCCTCTACGGCGTCAGTGCCGCTTGCGCCGCCGGGGCGAACAACTGTTCCATCTCGCGCCGTACCTGGACCGCCTGGCTCGATTCGTCGACCGCAACGTCGGCCCAGCGCACCGATTGGCCGGCCGCAACGGGTTGGAGCAATTTCACGTTATGCGCCAGCCCCAGCGACAAGGCGCCGATTTTCAGCGAGGCCTCTGCCGGCATGAGCTTGCCTACCACCGTGTAACCGCCTTCGCCGTCGAGGATTTCACCGGCCTTCAGGTTGCGCTTCGCGGTCGCGACCACGTCGGCGCGGAACCCGGTAGGACAACCGGTCGGCTCATTGCGCAAGCCTACCGACGCAACGGAGATGCCCACTTCGAGACCGATCAGGTGCCAGCGCTTGTACAGGCAGGCGTAGCGGCCCGACGAATCGGTGCGCACCATGTACTCCTTGAAACAGTTGCGGATGTACTCTGTCTCGCCTTCGAAAACCACGAACACGCCGAAGCGGATGTCGTAGGGAATCACGCGGCCATCGGTCTCGAGCGAAGAGATCACTTCGACCTGCCCTTTATGATGCAGATGCCCGCCTTCGGCCACAGGACGCATCACGTTGGGAATGTCATCGACGCTGGCGGGTGGAAACAGCAAACCGCCAGGCGCGGGCGTGAGGCCGGTCGCGTTGCAGACAGCGGTGCTCTCGATGGCCGGCTTCGAACCATCGAGAAAGGAATTGAACATCTTCGGATTCAGGCCGCCGGTCTTTGCCTGCTCCGGCGTCAGCCCGTAGTAGCCCCACACCGTTTCCGGGGTTGACTGGGCGAAATGCGGCAGCCATTTGTGACCGCGGCCGGCGGCGACCACGTTGAAGCCGGAGGCGCGTGCCCAGTCGACGAGATCACAGATCAGCGCCGGTTGGTCGCCATATGCCAGGCTGTAAACCACACCCGCTTCCCTGGCGCGGCGCGCGAGCAGCGGTCCGCACATCGCGTCCGCTTCCACCGTGACCATCACGACATGCTTGCCGTGCCCGAATGCGGCGAGCGCGTGTTCGACGGCGGCGATCGGATTGCCTGTTGCCTCGACCACGATGTCGACCAGCGGATGCGCAATCAGCGCCTGCCAATCCTCGCCGACGTGCGTCAGGCCGGAGGAAAACGCCGCGTCCAGCGTAGCGGCCGCATGGCGTTCCGGTTTCCAGCCGACCCGTTGCAGATTGGCTTTTGCGTTTGCCGGCGACAGGTCCGCTATCCCTGCCAAGTGCAGGCCCGGCGTCTTCGGCACCTGCGCGAGGTACATCGCACCGAACTTTCCGGCGCCGACCAGGCCGACGCGCAGTGGTTTGCCCTGCGCTTCGCGGCTGCGAAGTTTGGCGTAAAGATTCATTCCGTTTCCCGGTTAAGCAGCAGCGAGCGGCTTGAGTGCTTCTTCGGGCGTACCGTCCTTCCACGGCAGCGGTACGTCGTAGTCCTTCAACAGACAGTCGTCGGGCAGGCAGTCGATTGGCGTGAAGTCTCGATGCGCGATGTACTCGGGGCGCTTGAAGCGGCGGATGTGGTTGGAAACTGCGCACAGGCTGAGGTACACGTTGATGCGATCCCACGGCGACAGGTTGCAGTTCGATGCATGCACCAGGCAGGAGTGAAACAGGATCATCGAACCGGAAGGGCCTTTCGGCGCGACGATGCCACCGCGTTCGACCAGCTTGCGGATCGTATCATGGTTGATGGTCCACAACGGATAGCTGGTAGTCGAAGTATCGTGCTGGGCATCCAGCACGCCCAGCTTGTGGCTGCCGGGAATGAACATCAGCGGTCCGTTGAACTCGTTCACTTCGCCGAGGAAGATCGCCACGTTCATGGCCCGCGGCTCCGGCATCTGATCGTCGTTCTTCCAGGTGCCGTAGTCTTGATGCCACTGCCAGACGTCGCCATCGAAGGCCATTTTGCCGTTGACCTTGAATTGATGCATGTATACAGCTTCGCCGAAGAGCTCCCGGATCGGCTCGACCATGCGCGGATGGCGGGCGAGTTTCGCGAACTGGCGGTTGTACATGTGCGCGGCGAAGTTGGTACGCACCGCGTCGCTGCCCTTCTCGCGAACGTTCTCGGCACGGCGCCGGGCATAGAGCGCGGGTACTTCATTCAGGAGGACTTTTACCTCTTCGGGCGTGAACAGACTCGGGAAAAACAGATACCCGTCGCGATCGAACTGCTCTCTCTGCTCCTGGTTGAGTTTCATCCCTGTTCCTCCCTGGGTCTTGGATATGTGATCGGGTCCATTATGCAGGTACCGAATCAAAATGCTTCACGCGCGTGACCGCCGTCGTCCTGAGCGAGGGTGCTATCTGGCCTCCCCGCCGTGCCGGAGAACGGGCCGTTCGGCACGATCCGTGTCGCCTTAGTGTATACAGAATCCAAAATGCGGCAACCGGTCCGATGGCCCGGCGGACTACGGCTTGTTGTAGCGCCGCAACAACAGGCATCGATGCGTGCAACGCCTGTCAACCGCCCGATCCACGACCCGTTGTTCGACATGCAATCAATGCCGGCGCAAAAGCTTGCGACCCATTACCGTGACTTATTCGAGAGCGAGGAGAGATCAATGCGAATCCGACTGACTGCAATCGCGGCGGGACTTGCCGCATGCACGATCGCGGCCGCCGCCAGTGCGCAGAACGCGGCCGATGTTGTGCAGCGCGACGTGAACCAGCAGAACCGCATCGAGCAAGGCCTGAAATCCGGCGAACTGACCACGAAGGAAGCCGGAAAACTCGAGCGCGAGGAATCGCATATCGACAAGATGGAATCGAACGCGCTGAAGGACGGCAGGATGACCGATGCGGAAAAAGCGCGCATCGAACGCGCGGAAAACAAGGCGAGCCGCGATATAGCCCGCGACAAGAGCAACGCCCAAACAGGCAATCCGAATTCCGCGTCGTCGCAACGCATGCAAGCCGATGTGCAGCGCAATGCGAATCAGGAACAGCGCATCGAGAATGGCGTCAAGAACGGTTCGCTGACCAATCGCGAGGCTGCAAACCTCGAGCGCGGACAGGCGCGGTTCGATCGAAAGGAGGCGAATGCCGCTGCCAACGGGCGCGTCGGCGCGGGCGAGCAGAAAAACATCCAGGCTGCGGAAAATCACCAGAGCAGGCGCATCCATCGCGAAAAACACAACGAGCGCAAGCGCGACTGAGCTTCGGGACTTTACAATTCGAAAAGCCGCAGGGGGGCAGTCCCTGCGGCTTTTTATTTACGACGGAATCTACTTGCTTACGCGTGCCCCGGCGCCGGCAACCTCCATGTTCGGACGATAGCGGGAAGATTTGTCGCCCACGGTGGCGCTTCATCGATTTTATGACGGGAAAACTGTCGTAGGTCGGCGCCGGACTATTCCTTCTTGCCGGCGGGTCTGCGCGGCTTCGCCCTTTTGAGCTCCTTCGGCGGCGGTGGCGCATCGAGGCGCAGGCTGGCATAGCTGCCCGGGGCGTCTTCGATGATTTTGAGTTTTCCGCCCGGGATGCGCGCCGGCACTTTCTCGCCGCCGAAGCCGGCGATCCAGTTGCTCCAATCGCTCCACCAGGAGCCTGGATGTTTCTCGGTGGAAGCGAGCCACTCGTCTGCCGTGTCGCGTAGTTTTTCGTTGGTCCAGTACCAGTATTTGTTTGCCGACGGCGGATTGACGATGCCGGCAATATGGCCCGAGCCGCCGAGGGTAAAGCGTACCGGGCCGTTCAACAATTGGGCGCCCAGGTAAGTCGTCTTCCACGGCGCGATGTGGTCTTCGATTGTGGAGATGAAGTAGGCCGGAATGTCGATTTTGGAGAGATCGATCGGTTCACCGGCCAGCGTGATGCCGCCGGGCTCGCGCAGTTTGTTCCTGATGTACATGTTGCGCAGATAGAAGGTATGCATCTTCGCGGGCATGCGGGTCGCATCCGAATTCCAGTACAGCAGGTCGAACGGGAACGGTTCCTTGCCCAGCAGATAATTGTTTACCACGAAGGACCAGATCAGATCGTTGGCGCGCAGCATATTGAAGGTCGACGCCATGTCGGAGCCCTCCAGGTAGCCGTGTTCCGCCATTTTCTTTTCCAGGCCGTTGACCGCTTCCTCGTCGACGAATACACCCAGCTCACCGGGTTCCGAAAAATCAATGAGGGTGGTGAAGAAGGTCACGCTCTTGACCCGGCGCTCGCCTTTTGCAGCCATCCACGCCAGAAGGGCCGCGGTGAGCGTGCCGCCCAGGCAGTAGCCGATCACGTTGATTTCGTGTTCGTCAGTCGCCTTTTCAATCGCGTCCAGCGCGGCGCGCGGACCTTCCAGCAAATAATCATCGAAGGTCTTGTTCGCATGCTTTTCGTCCGGGTTCACCCAGGAAATCACGAATACCGTGATGCCCTGGTCCAGCGCGAAACGGATGAAGGAATTCTTGGCCCGCAGGTCGAGAATGTAATACTTGTTGATCCAGGGCGGCACGATCAACAGCGGAGTCTTGCTGACCTGGCTCGTGGTCGGCTGGTACTGGATCAGTTGCATCAGGTCATTCTGGAATACCACCTTGCCGGGCGTGCTGGCGACGTTCTCACCCATCCTGAATGCTTTGGGATCGGTCATGCTGATGGAAAGTTTGCCGTCGCCGCGATCCATGTCCTGCAGAAGATGATTGAGGCCGTCGAGAAGGTTCTTGCCGCCGGTCTCGATGGTGGTCTTCAGAACTTCCGGATTGGTCAGCACGAAATTCGTCGGCGCAAGGGCGTCGATGTACTGGCGCGTAAAAAATTTCACCTTGCGCGCGGTCTGGGGATCGAGGCCTTCGACTTCCGACACTGATTTCTGGATATTCTGCGCCGCGATCAGATACGACTGTTTGATGTAATCGAACACCAGGTTGTTCTGCCACAACTCGCTCTTGAAACGGTTGTCGGATTTGCCGGGTTCCACTACTGCATGCGGTTCTGCGCCTGTGGCCTTGAGCACGGTGTTCTGCCAGAGGGTGAAATAGTCCTGCCACATGCGCAGCGACATCTCTGCCAGCTTGAACGGATCGCTCATCAGCTTGCCAACGAGTTCGGAGAACGCTTTGCCGACGCCGAGTTCGTCGGTCGATTCCTCGCCGGCATGCCGGGCCTGTTCGGCCATGCGGGTTTCGACCAGATGTTTGCTGCGCAGCGCGATTTCCGCGAAGACGCGGGCGAAGTCGGTCGGATCGGCGGATGCGGGCGGGCTGGATTTTTCTTCGGCCATGTGACTAAGCTAGGACGAAGTGGGAATCTGCGCAAGCCCGATGACGATTCAAGGCGCCTGCCTGTTATAAGTCCTGAACTTTTCCACCACGACGTTCATCTCGTCATCGGACAGCAAATTGGGCTTGCCGATCTGCAGCGTGCGCCAGTACTGCTCGCATAACGCCTCGACCTCGACCGCCAGCGCAAGCGCGCGCTTGAGGTTTTCTGCGGCCGCGATCATGCCGTGGTTCGCCAGCAGGCAAGCTTGGCGACCTTCGAGTGCCTTGAGCGCATTATCGGAAAGCATTTGCGTGCCGAAAGTTGCGTAGGGCGCGCAGCGAATGCTGTTGCCGCCGGCCACGGCCACCATGTAATGGAAAGCCGGCACGGTCATCGCGAGACATGACAGCGTCGTTGCGAAGCTCGAGTGCGTGTGAACCACGGCGTCGACTTCGCTCCTGCGGCGATAGATGTCGAAGTGGAAGCGCCATTCAGAAGAAGGTGCGCGCTTTCCTTCTGCCTTGGCCTGCTGGTCGATAAAGACGATGTCCCCCGGTTTTGTTTCTTCGTAAGCTAGACCGGAGGGCGTGACCAGAAAGCCTTTTCCCCAGCGCGCGCTGACGTTTCCCGACTTGCCGCGATTAATGCCTACAGCGTTCATCCGCAGTGCGGTCGCGATGATCTGCTTCCTGAGTTGCAGCTCGGTCATGGTCGGGCGACCTTCCGGTGATACAGATCTTGCAGGCCTTCGCGGCTTGCCGGCGCGATGCCGCGGTCGGAGATGATCGCAGTAACCAGCCGCGCGGGGGTGACATCGAAGGCCGGATTGGCGGTATGCGTTCCGTCAGGTGCAATTCGCGCGTGGGCAACCAGATTCTCGGTGTCCATTACCCGCATCGTCAGCATTTCTGCAGCGCTGCGTTCCTCAATTGGAATTTCCCGCAATCCGTCATGGATGTTCCAGTCGATCGTCGGCGAAGGAACGGCAGCATAGAACGGAATACCACAATCATTTGCGGCCAGCGCTTTGAGGTAGGTGCCGATCTTGTTGCAGACGTCGCCCGCTGCCGTGACGCGATCGGCACCGACGATCACCAGATCCACCTGCCCGTGTTGCATCAGGTGCCCGCCGGCGTTGTCGGCGATCAGCGTATTCGGCACGCCGTGCTGGGAGAGTTCCCACGCGGTGAGCAACCCCTGGTTGCGCGGCCGGGTTTCGTCGACCCAGACATGCACGGGGATGCCTGCATCGTGCGCGAGATAAACCGGCGCCAGCGCGGTACCGACGTCAACCGTCGCCAGCCAGCCGGCATTGCAATGCGTCAGCACATTCACGCTGCCTTTTTTGTCCGCAATGCTGCGAAGCACAGCCAAGCCATGACGGCCGATCGCTAGATTGAAGGCGATGTCTTCGTCCGCAATTTTCTCTGCTTCCATCCACGCCGCAGCGGCGCGAGCGGGCGGCGCGATCGTGTGCATCCGCCGTGTCATGCGCTCGATGGCCCAGCGCAGGTTTACCGCAGTCGGGCGCGTGCTGCCGAGCGACCCCGCAGAAAGCTGCAAGTTGGCATCGGAAGGGTCGGCAGACATCGCAAGCGCAATGCCAAAGCCAGCGGTTGCGCCGATCAGTGGCGCGCCGCGTACTTGCATGGAACGGATCGCGTGGGCGATTTCGTCGCAGCCGGAAAGCCGCAGCGTATGGAATTCGAAGGGCAGGCGGGTCTGGTCAATGATGGCGACGCGCTCTGATTCGCGCCAGACGCTTCGGTAAGGAACCCCGGCGACCTTCATCTGCCGCGCGTGAGGAAGCGGTAGGTCCCATCGGCGTCGCGGGATCGCGAAAGGTTTCCCTCGAGCCAAAGGTAATTCAGGTGCGCGATCGATTCGCCCATGGCGAAAAACGTCTGATGCGTGTCCAGCGTGCGTCGGAACAGCACCGGAAGAAGGTCCGCGGCGGATCGGAGTTGTGAACAGGCATCGAGCACTTCGGCCAGGCGGTCGCGATGATGATCGTGCAGCATTTGCACGCGGTGATGTGCACCGCGGAAGGGAAGGCCGTGTGACGGCAGCACCAGCGTATCGGCAGGCAGTTCGCTGAAGCGATCGATCGAGCGCAGGAACAGCTTGAGCGGATCGCTTTCCGGCTTGGTGGGCCAGACACTGATGTTGGTGCTGATTTTCGGCAGCAGCATGTCGCCCGATATCAGTACGCCGAGCGACTCGCAATAGAGTGCGGCGTGTTCGGGCGCATGGCCGTACCCGACGATTACGCGCCACGTGTTGCCACCTATCCCGATTTCGTCGCCGTCGAGCATGCGCACGAAACGGCCAGGCGGTTCTCCCACGATCTTGCGATACGAATTGCCGCGTCCGGCGATGCCCGACACCCGTTCCGCGTCGAGGCCGTGCTCCGAAAACAGGGCTGCGGTCGCATCCGCGCCGAACCCGGCCAACGACTGGTATTGCGCGTGGGCGGTCAGGTATTCCGTCTCGGTCATCCACAGCGGTGCCCCGAAGCGCTGGGTCAGCCAGCCGGCGTTGCCGAAATGGTCGGGATGGAAATGGGTGACCAGTACGCGCGTGAGTCCCGTTCGGCCGACAACCTCGGTGAAAATCGTCTCCCAGTGGACGCGCGTGTCGTCCAGGCCGATTCCGCAATCCACCGCAGTCCATCCGTCTGCGTCGCGTAACAGCCAGAGATTGATGTGATTCAGCGCGAACGGCAGCGGCATGCGCAACCAGTAGAGTCCTGGCGCGACCTCGCAAACGCGGCCGGCAGCGGGAGGTTCCGCGAAAGGGAAGGTCATCGGATTGGCAATGTCGATAGCCGCCGGGGAAACGGAAGTCTGCATGAACTGATACCAGTGACAGGAGGCGCCGCGCTATAGTTGGATTCTACTTGACGCTTACGTAAACTGCCGCACGCATGGCCGACGCCACATACACGATAACGGAACTCGCGCGTGAATTCGGCCTGACCACCCGCGCGATCCGTTTCTATGAAGACCACGGGCTGATCGCTCCGACGCGTGCCGGCCGCAATCGGGTTTACGGCAATCGCGACAAGGTGAGGCTGAAACTTACGCTGCGCGGAAAACGGCTCGGATTGTCGCTCTCCGAGATCCGCGAACTGATCGACATGTACGACGCCGCCAAGGATGAACGCGCGCAGGTCGAACGCCTGCAGCAGGTGCTGCAAAAACGCCGCAGCATTCTGGAGCAGCAACGCGAGGACATCGAAGTGGTGCTGGGCGAAATTGCTGCGTTCGAGCAGCAGTGCCGCGATTTTCTGGAGGGCAAGGCCGGAAAGTCGATGCGAGCGGGCAAATCGTCTGGAAGGAAATCATAAACACCTGAATTTATGGATTTGTT
>DATFUO010000152.1:0-10453 GCA_035260785.1 Burkholderiales bacterium | reverse complement strand
CCCGGGTGGTGATCGCGGTCGCCGGGATGGACGCGGCGCTGCCCACGGTGATCGGCGGATTGGTTTCCAGCACAGTGATCGGCGTGCCAACTTCCGTGGGCTATGGTGTTGCCACCGGCGGCGAGACCGCGCTGCGCGCCATGCTCGCGAGTTGCTCTTCCGGGCTCGTCGTCACCAACATCGACAATGGATTCGGCGCCGCCTGCGCCGCATTGCGCATCCTGCGCGCGCGCTGATCGGGCGGAAGAAAAAAAGCCCGGCCGCATAGCCGGGCTTTTTCCTCGTCGTTGCGGTTACTTCAGATCGTTCTTCACCGCATCGACCGAAGCCTGGGCGCACATGCCATCCTGCTCGGCGGTGCCACCGGATACGCCGATCGCACCAACCTGCTTGCCATCGGCCGTCAGGATCGGCAAGCCGCCTTCGAAGGTCACGATGCCCGGCACGAACGCGATGCCCGGCACCTTGGCGGTGATCTCGCCGATCTGCTTGGTCGAGAAAGGGAAGCCGGCCGAGGTGCCGGCCTTGAGCTGGGCGATCTCGATGCTCTTCAGGAAGGCGTCGTCCTGACGCAGGAAGTATTTCAGATTTCCGCCATTGTCGACAATGGCGATGTTCATCTTCCAGCCCTCCTGTTTAGCTTTTGCCTCGCACGCGACCGCCATTTTCTTGGCGACTTCGAGCGTCAGGATGGGGCGTTGTTCCAACGCCATGGCGGAGCCGGCCAGCGCCGTAAACAGCGATGCGATGCCGACTGAAAGCAGAGTTTTGTTCATGGGTATTTCTCTCCAAAGGGAATTTGTAAAGCAGAGGCGCGGCGACTTCGCGTACCAGAATTCTGCCGCAGCGGGTTTGATTCGCAGATTACGGAAAGTTCCCCGCCGGATTCGTCTATTTCGCGGTCTGGACCGGGACATACGCAGCGAGGCGTTGCAGCAGCGAATCCGCGTCCGTGTCGGCGATCACGAGTTCGCGATGCGCTGGCCGCAGGAATCGTTCGGTCACGGCCTGGTCGAGCATGGCCAGCAGGCTGTCGTAATAGCCTGAAACATTCAGCAGTCCGCTCGGCTTGCTGTGAATGCCCAGTTGCGACCAGGTCAGGATTTCGAAGAATTCATCCAGCGTGCCGAAGCCGCCCGGAAGCGCAATGAATGCATCGCACAATTCGTTCATCAACGCCTTGCGCTGGTGCATGGTGTCGACGATGCGCAATTCGGTAACGCCGTGATGCGCGACTTCCTTTGCAACCAGGGACCGCGGAATCACGCCAATGACCTCGCCACCCGCCTGCAGCATCGAATCGGCCATCATGCCCATGAGGCCGACGTTGCCGCCCCCATAAACCAGTCCCAGACCGCGGCGAGCCAGCCCGGCGGCCAACCCTCGGGCCGCGAAGCCATATTCCGGCCGAATGCCGGCGTTGGAGCCGCAAAACACGCACACGCGCTTCATTGCGCCTTCAAAACTCCGCCCATTCGTCGTCCCGATGATAGATTACGCGACCCGCCTTCTCGATCGGCCCGTCTTCGATGCCATCGTGATCCAATTGCGGCGGCGGTTCATCCGGATGGTCGCGTACCGCGCGTTTCTGCAGAACGAAGGCACTGACCGTGTGGATTGTGCGCGTGGGGTCGCTGCGTTCGCTGCGCAGCATGGGCAAGTCGGAGGCGTTGCCACCTGGATAGAGCAAAATGCCGGTCTTCTCACCGACCTGGCAGAGCACAGCCCAGTCCGTCTGCCCGTGCTTGAAAAACTGTCCCTGAATGACGTTGTGTCGGGCGTCCCATTTCATGAACTTCGGAATGCGGCACCCGAGCTTTTCCAGGTCGATGCGGACGACCTCCGGAAGGTCGCGCACCTGGCCGGGATCGAGATAGCGAAAATCCGGCCATTGTCTGCGGACTTCCTCGACTGTCGTCTGGGCGCCCGCCGCGGCGCAGTGCGCGGCCAGGAGAACAACAAACCATCGTATGGAAGTCACGGCGCGTCTCCCGCTCAGCCGGTAACACCGCCAGTGTAAACCCGCGAAGAAATCGCCGCGCCTCCGGGCTAGCCGTGGCCACCCAGATAGGCGGCGCGAACTTCCTCGTTGCCGAGTAATTCCTTGGGCGAACCTTCGACTTTCATCTCGCCGGTTTCCAGCACGTAACCGCGATTGGCGACGGATAGAGCCATGTTTGCATTCTGCTCCACCAGCAGAATGGTGGTGCCGCGGGCATGGATGACGCGGATGGTGGCGAACAATTGCTGCACGATGACCGGCGCGAGGCCGAGCGACGGCTCGTCAAGCAGCAGCAATTTCGGTTTCGCCATGAGTCCGCGCGCCACCGCCAGCATCTGCTGTTGGCCCCCGGAGAGCGTCCAGCCCAAGGCATTCTCGAAAGGCTTGATGACCGGGAAGATCTCGAACATTTCCGCGACCTCGTCCGCCATCTGCTTCTTCGGCAGACGGCCGCGGTTGGACGTGCCGAGCATGATGTTTTCGCGCACGGTAAGCCCGGGAAAAATCCGCCGTCCTTCCGGCACGTGCGAAATGCCCAGCCGCACGATTTTCTCCGGCGCCATGTCGTGGATGGGCTGGCCTTCGAACCAGACCTCGCCGCTGGCCGGCCGCAGCAGCCCGGATATGGTGCGCAGCGTCGTGCTTTTTCCGGCGCCATTGGCACCAAGCAACGTCACCACTTCGCCTTTTTCGACGCGCAGGCTTACGCTCCTGAGCGCCTGCACGCTGCCGTAGTAGCTGGCGACGTTTTTCAGCTCAAGCAGCGGCATTGCTGTCCCCCAGATACGCGGCAATCACGTCCGGATGCCGCAGCACTTCCTGCGGGGTACCCTCCGCGATCTTCTTGCCGAAATTCAGCACGGTGATGCGATCGGACACTTTCTCCACCAGTCCCATATCATGGTCGATCAGGAAAACGGTCAATCCGTGGCCGCTGCGCAATTTCTTGAGCAACTCCACCAGCTCCATTTTCTCGGTCTGATTCAATCCGGCCGCCGGCTCGTCGAGCAGCAGCAGCTTTGGATGTCCGGCCAGCGCGCGGGCAATCTCGACCAGCCGCTGATGGCCGTAGGGCAGGCTGCGCACGATGGCGTCGGCCCTGTCCGCGAGGCCGACAAACTGCAGGGCCGACATCGCGCGCGCCACCAGAGCCTTCCCGCCCGGCTCGATGGGATTGTTGTCGCGCTGCGCGCCGACTATCACGTTTTCGAGCGCCGACATGCTCGGGAACAGCCGGATGTTCTGGAAAGTGCGGCCGAGCCCGTGCGCGGCACGCTCGTGCGGCGATTTCAGGGTGACATCGCTGCCGTCGATGATGATGCGGCCGCCGGTCGGCCTGTAGATGCCGTTGACGACGTTCAGCGTGGTGGTCTTGCCCGACCCGTTGGGGCCGATCAGCGCGTGCACCGTACCGCGGGAGATTTCCAGATCGATGCCGTCGACCGCACGCAGGCCGCCGAAATACTTCCTCAGGCCTTCAAGCTTGAGCAACGGCGTGGCCTCGGTCACCGCGATATCGAGATTCAGCAGTTTGATGCCGGAAGTATCCACCGGCGCCGTCCTTCCGAATTTCATCCACTTGCTGCGCAGCAGGCCCCAGATGCCCTCAGGCATGAACACCATGATCAGGATCACTGCCAGGCCGTAGATCGCCAGGTACACATCCTTGATGAATTGCAGGCTGGGGGGCATTTCCTTCAGCCATTCCGGCAGCAGGATCAGCAGCGTGGTCCCGAGGGCGCCGCCGAACGGCGATTGCACGCCGCCCAGCAGCACCATGGACAGGAATTCCACCGCACGCTGGAAGTTGAAATTGTCCGGGCTGATATAGGCGAAACCGCCCGCGTAAAGTCCACCGCCCACCCCACCGAGCGCCGCGCACAACGTAAACGCGATGACCTTCGTTCTCAGCGTATGCACGCCGACGACTTCGGCCGCAAGTTCGTTTTCGCGCACCCCGCGCATCGCGCGACCCAGACGCGTCTGCGGCAGGTACCAGACCGCGGCCATCATCGCGTAAAGTACCAGCGAGCACAGCAACAGATAGGCGCGATCGTCCGACAGGTCGTGTCCGAACAGCGAAGGCCGCGCAATGCCGGCGATGCCGTCGGGCCCGTGCGTGACCTGGATCCAGTTGACCGCCACCAGGTCGAATATCTGCTGGAAGCTGATGGTGATCATCGCCAGGTAGTGGCCACCGAGGCGCAGCGTGGTCAGTCCGAGGATGCCGCCGGCGAGGCCGGCGATCCCGATGCCCATCGCCAGCGAAAGCCAGAACGACAATCCGTAGGATACGGTGCCGAGCGCGACGCCATAAGCGCCGAACCCGAAGAACGCGGCTTGCGCGAGATTGATCTGTCCGGTGTAGCCAAGCACCACCACCATGCCCAGCACGGCGATCGCATACGTCGACGCCTGCATGAAGATCGACAGCACGAAATGGCTGACATTGGTGAAGTAAGGCAGCAGCGGCACTGCGACGGCGATCGCAAGAAGAATGAACGGCCACGGCGAGAGGCGGCGCGCGCGCGGCGTTTCCAGTGATTGCGTGCTCATGCTTTCTCGGAAACCCTTTCGCCGAAGAATCCCTGCGGCCGGAATACCAGCACCAGGAATAGCATCAGGAAGGCGTAAGCGTCCTTGTAGGGGACGGAAATGTAGAAGGCGGCGAAGCTTTCGATCACGCCAATGAACAAACCGCCGACGATCGCGCCCTTGACGTCGCCGAACCCACCGATGATGGTCGCGGCGAATGCCTTCAGCGCGATGATCGACCCCATGCCAATCGAGACGAACAGCACCGGACCCACCAGCACACCCGCCAGTCCGCCAAGGGCGGAACTGTAAACAAAGGTGATGGCGATCATCAGCGCGACCGGAATGCCGAGCAGCCGCGCCATGTCCTTGTCCTGCGACGTGGCCTGCAGTTTCTTGCCCAGCATGGTGTGCTCGAAAAAGAAGTACTGGAACGCCACCATCACCATGGTCACCGCCAGGATGACCAGATACTGGCTGTCGAGAAACACCGAACCAATCTGAATCCCGCCGGCGACCACGTTGTCGAGCCGTTTGGGCTGCGCACCGAATATCGCCAGTACGGTGTTTTGCAGGAAGATCGACGCGCCAAGGGTGGAAATAATGACCGGCAGAAACCCGCGATGTCGCAACGGGTAGTACACCCCGTAGTTGAAGACGAGGCCGAACAGTCCCATCCCCACCAGCGCGAGCAGGAATGACAACCAATAGGGCAGGCCGGCGCTGACCATGAAGGCGACCATCAGGTAGGCGCCAAGCATGGCGAAATCGCCTTGGGCAAAGTTCACGACGTTGGTGGCGCGGATGATGAGCACGAAACCCAGCGCGACCAGCGCATAGATGCTGCCGAGCGCGAGGCCCTGGAACAGCACCTGGAAATTATTGGCTAGCGCATCCACGGCGCGTCGTCCCCCCTGTTCATCTGCGCGCGGCTTTCGATCATGCCGGCGTGCTTGCGACCGGTGCGCCTACTTGTCGACGTTGATATGTTCTACGAACTTGACCTTGCCGCCTTCGTTCTTGACGATGTTGTAGCCGCGCAGCCCGTCGCCGTTCTCGTCGAACGTGTAGTTACCCTCGACGCCCTTCCAGTTTTTGAGGCCGAGGATGGCCTTGCGAACGTCGTCCGGTTTCGTGCTCTTCGCCGCATTCATGGCCGCGGCAATGACATTGAGCGCGTCGTAAGCCCAGCTTGAATAGACGTCCGGTTCGAGATTGTACTTGGCGCGGTAGGCGGTCGCGAAGATTTTGGCTTCGGCATTCGCATCCGGATTGAAATCGGCGATGCCATAGGTGCCGTGCAGGGATTCGCCCGCCAGCTTCATTGCCGTGTCGGTCACAATCGAGGGCGATCCGACCCAGGTCGCGGCAACACCGAGCTGGCGCAGCTGTTTGGCAAAAATGCCCAGGTCCTGCGAGTTGGTCATATACGTGCCGATCACGTCGGCCCCGGATTTCTTGATTGCCAGAACCACCGGCGTGAAGTCCTGCGAGTTGTTGGTATAGCCCTGGATCAGCACCGGCTCGACGCCGAGCGTCTTCAATGCATCGACAAGAGCTTTCTGGCCACCGGAACCGAACGCGTCGGTCGAGTGCACGATCGCCCACTTCTTCAGTTTGAGCTTGGTTACGCCGAAGTCCGCTATCACGCGCGAGGAGAACGTATCGTTCGGGCGGCAGCGAAACACCCACGGATTGTTTACATGCGTCAGGCTCGGGTCGGTACCGCCGATCATGACCGGAATGCCGGCCTTCTGGATAGTGGGTGAAGCGGCCTGCACTTGCGTGCTGCGGATCGGGCCGATGATTGCGGGGATGTCCGTGTTGCCCCCCAACTTGGAAAATGCAAGCACGGTGCCGGGGTTGGTGGACTGGTTGTCCTCGATCACGAGTTCGATCTGCTTGCCGAGAATGCCGCCTTTCTTGTTAACGGCGTCGACGGCGAGCCTGGCACCGTTGACGGTATAGCTGCCGGCTTCGGCATTCGGTCCGGTGATTTCGCTGATAAGGCCGATGCGAACCGAATCCGCCGCCGCCGAAAAGACAAAAAGCGAAGCCATGGCGCCAGCCGACAAAGCGCACAAGAGCGATACACGCATGATTTTCTCCCGATGAATTTTATATTTTCAGGTACCGCGTCGCAGCACCTGCGCTGCCAGATCACGTTTGCCCTGGCACTACTCCCGGGCGTTCAAGTGAAACGTGACGGGGGACTGCGAGCGTTGACATGGCCGGGGAGCCTAATGCTATGTCCCGCTTTCCCGACTGTCAACGATCCAAGGGCCAGGTGGATACCGCCAAGATGCAAAAACCTTTCACCACGACGGATGAAGTGGGAAGCTACAGCCAGCGCATCATGCCCATCTCGAACCGATGGGTCAGCAATTCGTGCTGCGGATACAGGCGTATGCGATATTCCAGCTTGCCGCAGATTTCGGGACTGAGTTCCAGGACGAAACGGTGTTCGCCCTGTTCGGTCTGCGTGCCTTCGGATTCGAACCGGTAGGATTTCGGCCGTTTGTCTTCCGCATGGGCGCTGCGTTTCACAATGAGCAACTCGAGCACGACATCCTCCGGCCGGAGTCCATCGAGAAAAACGCCGACTTCGAGGCGCAGCCCTTCGCCGAAGGCAATGCGATTTTGCGCCGTATCCAGTCGCCGGATCGCCACCTTTGCCCAGACTTCGCGCACGTGCTGTTTCCACAGCGCCAGCCGGCGTGCGGGCTCGAATTCGGATTCCGCGTAGCGACGGCCCTGGCGCGTCGCCGGCAGATAGAACTTCGCCAGGTACTCATTGACCATTCGGATCGACGAAAAGCGCGGGAGGATCGAAGCGATCGAACGCTTGGCCATGCGAATCCATTCGGCCGAATAACCCATTTCGCCGCGCCGGTAGTACATCGGAATGACGTGATCCTGCAACAACTCATACAGCGTGCGGCTTTCCTCGAAATTGCGGCGTGCCTCATCGAGGTTTTCCGCCACCGGCTTGATCGCCCAGCCATTGTGCCCGTCGTAGCCTTCCCCCCACCAGCCGTCGAGTACGGAGAGGTTCAGCACACCGTTCATGCCGGCCTTCATGCCGGATGTACCGCTTGCTTCGAGCGGATACATCGGATTGTTGAGCCAGACGTCCACGCCGGAAACGAGCCTGCGCGCGAGGCGCAGGTCGTAGTCTTCCAGCAGCAGGATCCGGCCTTCAAACTCCGTCATGCGCGCGATCCGGTTCAACTCGCGGATGACGTCCTGCCCAGGCACGTCGGCGGGGTGGGCCTTGCCGGCGAATATGAACAGAATCGGTCTCGCTTCGTCGCCTAGAATCGCACGCAGCCAGTCGAGATCCTGGAATAACAGCGTAGCGCGCTTGTAGGTCGCGAATCGGCGCGCAAATCCCACCGTCAGCACGTTCGGATTGATCGGATCGGCGTAGCGCAGCAGTCTGTCGAGATGCGCTTCCGAACCGTTGTTGCGCAAATGCTGGCGCGCGACGCGATGGCGCACCAGATGCAGCATCTGCGCTTTCAACGATTGCCGCACGCTCCAGAAAAGATGGTCCGGCATCGTTTCCAGACGCTCCTGGAAGCCCTGGCTACCGGCGTGGTGCGACCAGTCGAAACCAAGGAACTTGTCGAACTGGTCGGACCATTCGGGCGCGAGGAAAGTCGGCACGTGTACGCCGTTGGTCACATAGGACAGCGGATTTTCCCGGGGTTCGAGTTCGGGCCACAGCGGCGCGCATATGCGCGAGGACACGCCGCCATGGATGCGGCTCACGCCATTCTGGAAGCGTGAACCGCGGATCGCCAATGCGGTCATGTTGAATTCCCTCCCTCCATTGGCGAGCCCCAGCGCCAGGAATTCTTCCTCGTTCAGGCCGAGTTGTTTGCGCAACCACGGAAAATAAGCGGCGATCGTCTCGGCGCTGAAATGATCGTGTCCCGCCGGAACGGGTGTGTGCGTGGTGAATACCGTATTGGCGGCGAGCCCCTCCAGCGCGGCGTTGAAGGTCATTCCCTGCGCGACCAGTACGCTTGCCCGCTCGAGCACCAGAAAAGCGGGATGCCCCTCGTTGATGTGCCACGCGGTGGGTTTGATGGCCAGATCGGCCAGCGCGCGCACGCCGCCGATGCCCAATACGATTTCCTGCTGGATACGAGTGGTGCGGTCGCCTCCATAGAGGCGGTGAGTGATATTGCGATCGTCCGCCGAGTTCTCCGGCAGATCCGTGTCGAGCAGATAAAGCGTCACATGCCCGATGCGCGCCTGCCACACCTTGATCTGCACTTTCCTGCCCGGGAATTCGATTTCGACACGCACTTCCGATCCGTCGGCGCGCAGGCACGGCGTAACGGGCAGATCTTCGAAATCCGAATCCGCATAAAGTGCCTGCTGGTTGCCTTCGGCATCGATGGTCTGGTGGAAGTAACCCTGGCGGTACAGCAGCCCAACGCCGACGAAGGGCAAACGCATGTCGCTCGCCGACTTGCAATGATCGCCGGCGAGAATTCCCAGGCCCCCGGAGTAGATCGGCAGACTTTCGTGAAAACCGAACTCGGCGCAGAAATAAGCGATGAGATCGTTCTTGCGCAGCCACTCCGAACCGTTGCGCGGCAGGGGTTCCTTCAGGTAAACGTCGAACGCCGAAAGCACCTGGTTCAGATTGCCCAGAAATACCGGGTCGTCGGCCGCATTGACGAGCTTTTGCTCGTCGATGCGCTTGAGGAAAGCTTTCGGGTTATGGCCGACTTCGTCCCAAAGACGCAGGTCGAGACGCGAAAACAGCAGCCGCGTCTGCCGGTCCCAGCTGTAGCGCAGATTATTAGCGAGTTCGTCCAGCCGCGCGAGACGGGGCGGAAGCTTCGGATTGACTTCTAGCGTGAAGGCGGTGCCGCTGCTCATGGGCGATCCTGGTAAGGCAAATTATCAGGTAATGCCGGCTTTGGGGGATTGGAATCGTGACCCGATGATGAACCGCGCGCCGCGGTTCAAAGGACGTAGCGAGCGAGATCTTCGCTCTGCGCAAGATCCTTCAAACGCGCGTCCACATAAGCCGCATCGATGACGATGACCTGGCCCTGCTGGCGATTCGCCTCGAATGAAACCTCGTCCAGCAACTTCTCAATGACGGTATAGAGCCGGCGCGCGCCGATGTTCTCGGTTTTTTCGTTGACCTGCCAGGCGATCTCGGCCATGCGGCGGATGCCGTCCGGGCGGAATTCCAGTTTGACTTCTTCCGTTTCCAGCAGCGCCTGATATTGCCGCGTGAGACAAGCGTCGGTGGAGGTCAGGATGCGTTCGAAATCCTCTACCGTCAGGCTTTCGAGCTCGACGCGGATCGGAAACCGTCCCTGCAATTCCGGGATCAGGTCGGAGGGCCTGGAAAGATGAAAGGCGCCGCTGCCGATGAACAGGATGTGGTCGGTTTTGATCATACCGTACTTGGTACTGACGGTGGTTCCTTCGACCAGCGGCAGAAGATCGCGCTGCACGCCATGACGTGAGACTTCGGCCCCGCCGGTTTCCTGGCGGCTGGTGATCTTGTCGATTTCGTCGATGAACACGATGCCGTTCTGCTCCACGTTGGTGAGCGCTTTGAGCTTCAGGTCTTCGTCGTTCACGAGTTTCGCCGCCTCTTCTTCGGTCAGCAGCTTCATCGCCTCGCGGATTTTGAGCTTGCGCGTCTTGCGCCGCGCGCCGCCGAGGTTCTGGAACATGCCCTGGATCTGCGAAGTGAGGTCTTCCATGCCGGGTGGCGCCAGGATTTCCATTTGCGCATGGGCCGCGACGACCTCGATTTCTATTTCCCTGTCGTCGAGTTCGCCTTCGCGCAGCCGCTTGCGGAATTTCTGCCGCGTCGCATTGTCGCCCTCCCGCTGGTCCGGCTGAAAACCGACTTCCCTCGCTGCGGGCAGCAAG
>DATFUO010000151.1:0-13660 GCA_035260785.1 Burkholderiales bacterium | reverse complement strand
CCACAACTTGTGGCGGCGCAGGTTTCGGAGCGGGCGGCTGGGGTGCAGCGGGTGTTGCAGGCGGCGCAACGACAGGTTTTTGCAGGTCTGCCATGCCCTTGCTCTTCATTTCCAGCAATGCCTGAAGATCCTTGATCTGCTTTTCCAGCTTGGCGACGCGATCACCGGATTCCTTGACGGCCTTGTCGCGCGCCACGACTTCTTCTTCCAATGCGCGAACGCGCGCTGCAGATTTGGCGTCGCCGCCCGCGGTTGCCGCGGACGGCTCGTTCTTCGACAACTTCAGGACTTCCTTCGGCTGCTCTTTGGAGGATGCCGCCTTGTCTTCGGCGGTTACGCCTACTTTTCCGGAGGCGGCCTGTTGCGCCGGCTCTTCGGCCGCAACCGTCTGACCCGCCGATGCCGCCAACTGGTCCCTGTAGGCGCGCCAATCGCGCGCCTGGATTTTCACTTCCTTGCGTGCGTCCGCTTCGGTAATACCTGCAAATTGATCGGCGGTGGGCAACTGGAGAATTTTGCCGGTCTTCAACCGGTTCATATTCTTGCCGGAGAAGGCCTCCGGATTGTTACGCAACAGCAGCACCAGCATTTGCTCGAGACTGACGTCGGACGGTTTCGTCGCACTTGCGATCTTGCCTAACGTATCGCCGCTCTTGACCGGTCCGTAGGCATCCGCGCCGCCACCGGACTGGGTTCCACTGGGTAACGCACTTCCTTCGCCAAGCAAGGTCGGCTGGGTGCCGCCAATCGTTTCTACCGGGGTCGATGGCGACGGCTTCGCATCCGCGGGCACTGGTGCCGCAGGCGGAGAAGCAGGCTGCTCGGGTTTGGCTGTCTCGGGCGTCGAAGCTTGCGCACTCGGTTCCGCGGTCGGTGGCGGTGGCGGAACCGGTTCCGGCTTGGGCTGCGGCGCAGTGGGCGCGGCACGCACCTCGGCCTCGGCGGCCTTTTGTTTTTCGCGTTCCGCAATGACCGATGGCGGATCGAGAAGCGCCGTAAATTCGCGGCTGATCCGGCCGGAGGACCAGGTCAACTCGATCAGCAGGTCGACGAAAGGTTCACCGATCGGCTGGGTCGACGTAATCAACACATAGGGTTCGCCACCGGCGCGCTTTTCTACGCTGACCTTGACGCTCGCGAGCAAACTCGAATACGCCAGGCCGGCACGTTCGAAAGCGTCGCGGCTGGCCAGACGCACCGCAAGCGAACCGATCTCATTCTTTTCCGCGACGAGATCAACCTCCGCCTTGAACGGATCGCCGAGCGCCGACATGACGTTAAGCTTGCCAAGACCTGCGGCGTGCGAAACCGCGCAGATCGACAGCAACGACGCGGCGACTATCCACGCGCGAAGAGACGTGATGCCCAAAGCGCCCACCCTGATCGTTTTTAGATTGAGGTAATTAAAATAACATCATGGATTTAGAGATGCAAGCTCATCTTTCGCCTTACATTTTCCCGCAAATGCAGACTTCTTAACGCTTTGCCGCTCGAAATTCCAATTCTCACCTCTGGCGCTGCAGGAGAATACGCAACATCCGCCGCAGTGGCTCGGCCGCCCCCCAGAGCAACTGATCCCCCACCGTGAAGGCTGTCAGGTACTCGCCTCCCATCGGCAATTTGCGCAGTCGGCCTACCGGTACGGCGAGCGTGCCGGTGACAACGGCCGGCGTCAACTCCCCGATGGAAGCTTCTTGGCGGTTGGGAATTACTTTTACCCATTGATTGGCAGTGGCGAGCAAGCCTTCGATCTGTTCGATCGGCAGATTCTGCTTGAGCTTGATGGTCAGCGCCTGGCTGTGACAGCGCATCGCGCCAACGCGAACGCAAACGCCGTCGATCGGAATGGGATTCGCCTCGCGTCCCAGTATCTTGTTGCCCTCGGCCTGGGCCTTCCATTCCTCTTTGCTCTGTCCGTTGCCGAGATCCTTGTCGATCCACGGAATCAGGCTCCCTGCCAACGCCACGCCGAAATGCTCGGTCGGAAACGTGCCGCCGCGCTGGACCTCGGACATTTTCCGGTCGATCTCCAGAATCGACGAACCCGGATCGTCCAGCAATGATTTCACCGCGCCATGCAACTGCCCCATCTGGGACACGAGCTCGCGCATGTTCTGAGCACCGGCGCCGGACGCGGCCTGATAGGTCATCGCGGTAACCCATTCCACGAGTCCGGCCTTGAACAGGCCATGCATGCCCATCAGCATGAGACTGACTGTGCAATTGCCCCCTATGAAATTCCTGCCTCCCTGCGCCAGCGCTGCGTCAATGACGTCGCGATTCACCGGATCGAGGATGATCACGACATCCTTCTGCATGCGCAGAGCGGACGCCGCGTCTATCCAATAGCCATCCCACCCTCCGGCGCGCAGCTTCGGATGAACATTGCTGGTGTAATCGCCCCCCTGGCAGGAGATGATGATCTGCATCTCCTTCAGTTCCTTGAGGCCGTGTGCATCCTGGAGCGCGGGAACATCCTTGCCGATGGATGGGCCCGTTCCGCCGACCTGCGACGTGCTGAAGAACACCGGATCGATATGGTCGAAATCCCGCTCCTGCTGCATGCGCTGCATCAGCACCGATCCGACCATGCCGCGCCAACCTACCAATCCAACTCGTCTCATCTTAATCCCCAAAATGTCAGCGAACAGCAATCAGAAAACTCCGTCCAGACTTCAAACCATTCACTGTTCACCGTTCGCTGTTAACGCATCAAGCATGTAGTGCCGCCACCACCGCTTCACCCATTTCCTCCGTGCCGACTTTTTTCGCCCCGGCCCCGTGGATGTCGGCCGTGCGCAGGCCCTGCCCGAGGACGCGCTTGACCGCCGCCTCGATACGCGTGGCAGCCGCTTCCTCGCCGAAGGTATAACGCATCATCATCGCCGTCGACAAAATGGTGGCCAGCGGATTGGCGACGTTGCGCCCGGCGATGTCGGGCGCGGAGCCGTGAATCGGCTCGTAAAGACCCTTGTTGTCGGCATTCAATGACGCCGAGGGTAGCATGCCGATCGATCCGGTCAGCATCGACGCTTCGTCGGAAAGAATGTCGCCGAACATGTTACCGGTCAGGATCACGTCGAACTGCCTGGGTGCGCGCACCAGTTGCATGGCCGCATTGTCCACATACATGTGCGACAGTTCGACATCGGGGTATTCCTTCGCGACCTCGATGACCACTTCGCGCCACAGAATGCTGGTATCGAGCACGTTGGCCTTGTCCACCGAACAGAGTTTGCGGCTGCGCTTGCGCGCAATATCGAACCCCACGTGGGCGATGCGGCGGATTTCCGATTCGCTGTACTTCATCGTGTCGAAGCCCTCGCGCTCGCCGTTGTCGGTCCTGCGGGCGCCGCGCGGTTGGCCGAAATAGATGTCGCCAGTCAGTTCGCGAAGGATCATGATGTCCAACCCGGCGACGATTTCGGTTTTCAGCGACGAGGCGCCCGCGAGTTCTTCGTAGAGCAGCGCCGGGCGCAAATTGGCGAACAGCCCGAGTTCCTTGCGGATGCGCAGCAATCCCTGCTCCGGGCGCATCGGCCGTGGCAGCGTGTCGTATTTCGGACCGCCGACCGCGCCCAGCAGTACTGCGTCCGACGCCTTCGCCAGCGCCAGCGTCTTCTGCGGCAACGGATCCTGGGCGGCGTCATAGCCGGCCCCGCCGATCGGCGCCTCTTCCATTTCAATTTTCAATCCGTCGCGCGACAGGCTCTTCAGCACCTTCACCGCCTGCCTGATGATTTCCGGACCGATTCCGTCGCCAGGTAATACCGCGATTTTCATGTTTCGTTCTCTCAAAAAACAACCGGGGCATTTGTTTCTGCCCCGGCCGGTATTTTCAATTGTAATGCGTCAACTGAACAGCCAGGGTTGTTCGATGCGGCGTTTGGTTTCGAACGTCTTGATCTCGACGGCATGCTGCAGCGTGATTCCGATCTCGTCCAGACCGTTCAGGAGGCTGTGCTTGCGAAAGGCGTCCACCTCGAAGCCGAAAACCTGGCTGCCATCGGGATAGGCGACGGTCTGGTCGCCAAGGTCGACGACCAGGCGGAAGCCCGGAAACGCGGCGACATCATGGAATATGCGGTCCACCTGGAATTCGGGCAGCACGATCGGCAACAAGCCGTTCTTGAAGCAGTTGTTGTAGAAGATGTCGGCGTAACTGGGCGCGATCAGCGCGCGGAATCCATAGTCCTCCAGCGCCCAGGGCGCATGCTCGCGCGAGGAGCCGCAACCGAAATTCTTGCGGACCACCAGGATATTCGCGCCTTTGTAGCGCGGCTGGTTCAACACGAAATCGGGATTGGGCTTGCGCCTGGCCGTGTCCATGCCCGGCTCGCCATGATCGAGATAGCGCCAGGCGTCGAACAGATTGACGCCGAAACCGGAGCGCTTGATCGATTTCAGGAATTGCTTCGGAATGATCGCGTCGGTGTCGACATTGGCCCGATCCAGCGGAGCGACAAGGCCTTCGAGGCGGGTGAATTTCTGCATGGCGGCCTATTGATCCAATCGGACGTCGACGAAACGGCCCGCGATGGCCGCCCCCGCCGCCATCGCCGGGCTGACAAGGTGTGTGCGTCCGCCCGCGCCCTGCCGCCCCTCGAAATTGCGGTTCGAGGTCGACGCGCAGCGTTCGCCCGGTTCGAGACGATCGTCATTCATCGCCAGGCACATCGAGCAACCGGGCTGGCGCCATTCGAAGCCGGCCGCGACGAAAACCTTGTCCAGCCCCTCCTTCTCGGCCTGTTCCTTGACCAGGCCGGAGCCCGGCACGACCATCGCCAGCCTTACATTCGAGGCAACCCGGCGGCCGCGCACGACATGGGCCGCAGCCCGCAGGTCTTCGATGCGGGAGTTGGTACACGAACCGATGAACACCTTGTCGATGCGTATATCCGTGATCTGCGTATTCGGCTCGAGCCCCATGTAGGTCAGCGCGCGATGCATGCCTTCGCGCTTGGACTCGTCCTTTTCCTTGTCCGGATCGGGCACGCGGCCGTCGACCGGCACCACCATTTCCGGTGAGGTGCCCCACGTCACCTGCGGCATTATTTCGCGCGCGTCCATCCGCACCACGAAATCGAAACGGGCATGCGGGTCGCTTTTCAGCGTACGCCAGAATGCGACCGCCCTGTCCCAAAGGTCGCCTTTGGGCGCGAAGGTGCGTCCCCGCAGATATTCGATCGTCGTGTCGTCGACGGCAACCATGCCGGCCCGTGCACCGGCCTCGATGGCCATGTTGCACAGGGTCATGCGTCCTTCCATCGACAACGCCCGGATGGCGCTGCCGCCGAATTCGACTGCATAACCGGTGCCGCCGGCCGTACCGATCTTGCCGATCACCGCCAGCGCAATGTCTTTCGCGGTGACGCCGCGACCCAACGGTCCGTCGACCTCGATCAGCATGCCTTTCATTTTCTTCTGCACCAGGCATTGCGTGGCGAGCACATGCTCGACCTCGGAAGTGCCGATGCCATGGGCAAGGCAACCGAACGCGCCGTGGGTGCTGGTATGCGAATCGCCGCACACGACTGTCATGCCCGGCAGTGTCGCGCCCTGCTCCGGTCCGATCACGTGCACGATGCCCTGACGCTTGTCGAGGAAGGGGAAATAAACCTTGGCCCCGAACTCCTTGATGTTCGCGTCCAGGGTTTCCACCTGCAGGCGCGAGATCGGATCCCTGATGCCCTGTTCCCAGTGCTGGGTCGGCGTGTTGTGGTCGGCGGTAGCAACGACCGAATCCATGCGCCACGGCTTGCGGCCAGCCAGTTTCAGGCCTTCAAATGCCTGCGGACTGGTGACTTCGTGCACCAGGTGGCGATCGATGTAGATCAGCGCGGTGCCATCGGGTTCCTGGCGCACCAGATGGCTTGACCACAGCTTGTCGTAAAGAGTTTGCGGATTCATTGAGCGGCTCGAAGCGGACGGAAATTATGACACAAGCCGCTGGCCGGACGGCAGTGCCCGTGCGCTAGGAACCGGGGCGGACCGGCAGGGAAATCGGCCTCCAGGCCACCACGACCAGCGCGAGCAGTGCTGCCGTGGCGGCGAACGTGAAAGTCCATCCGGCGCCCAGGGTTTCCCAGGCATAGCCGGCCATCAGCGTGCCCAGCGTGCCGCCGAGTCCGTATCCGAGGCTGGTGTAAATCGCCTGGCCCCGCGCCTGGTTTCGGCCGCGGAAAATCTGATGCATCATCGCCACGCCCGCGGAATGAAACGCGCCGAAGGTGACGGCGTGCAGCAACTGCGCCGCCAGCAGAATCGTCAGCGAGCCGACGCCCCAGGCTATGAGCAGCAGGCGCACGAAAGCGCACCCGAAACTGAACAACAGGATCTGGTTCAGGCTGTAGGCGCGCATCAGCCGCGGCAGCAGCATGAAGAGCCCGATTTCCGCGATCACCCCGAGCGACCATAGCCAGCCCACCGCTTTCTTCGAATAACCGGCCTCGACCAGGTGAATCGAATAGAACGCGTTGTAGGGTCCGTGCGCTATTTGCATGAGAAAGAACCCGGCCAGCAGCGCGATCACCTCGGGCCGTCTGACGATGCTCAGGATGGACGCGTGTTCCGCATGGTGAGGCGGCTCGCGATCGCGCGGGAGGAAAAAAGTGCTAGCGGCCATCAGCACCAGCAGTATGAGCACCATCGGGGCAAGCGCGCCGACGCCGGAGAAATCGAGCACGTAACCGCCGACGATAACCACTGCAACGAAGCCGACCGAACCCCACAGCCTGACGCGTCCGTAGGCGCCGACGCGGGCTCCCACCAAGCTCAATGTCGCAGATTCGGCGAGCGGCAGCACCCCGCACCAGAAAACGTTCAGAAACAGCAGCGCCGTGAACATCCACCCAAACCCGCGATTGAAGAACACGGCAACAAACACGATCGCCGTGCCCACGGCGGTAATCCGGATCAGTTGTCCGCGCGCACGGTAGTGATCGGACAGCCAGCCCCAGAGGTTCGGCCCGAAAATCCGCGCGACCGGATTGACTGCGAGCAGCAAGCCGATCTGCGCAGCCGAATAGCCCAGGGATTTGAGATAAAGCGCGAAGTAAGGCGCGAACGCGCCGATGAAGGCGAAATAGCAGAAGTAGAAGCCGGACAGCCGTTGATAGAAGGAGCCGCGAACCATGGGCAAACACCGGTCAGGGTTTTACTCGGACTCGCGGCCCTGCCACCAGCGCCACGCCAGCCAGCCCCACGCCAAGGCTATCCCGATCCACGCGAGAATGACAACGAATCCGGCGATGCCGGTATCCCGATGCAGCACGTGCCAGCGCGAGAAGATCTCGGTCCAGTCGTGCTCGCCGCCGCCGACCAGCGGCAAGACATGTTCGCGCGCATCCGCCATGTAGCGTGCAATGTTCCAGAAGTTTTCGAACAACCAGGCCGCGCACAGGGCAAACGACAAGGCTTCCCGCCTCCACCAGAACGTTGTCGTCGCGACTACGGGAAATACCAGTTGACCGAGCGTGCCACCGTATACCGTGATGCGTTCGCCGAACAGCAATCCGAAAAACGGATGGCCGGCTTCGTGAAAAGCAAGATTGGCGCTGTCCAGGACGAACACCCAGCGCTCTCCCGTGTTGGCCAGATAGGCGACGCCCGCCACCAGCAGCGAACTGGCAATGAAGGCAACCGTGCCGACCGGGCGCCACTGCTGCTCGTTGACTTCGACTAGGCGCTCCAGCCAGGACACGAATGAGGGCGATCAGGCTTCGTCGGGATCGGGATCGTTGGCCGCCCGCGCATCTTTGCCCGCGACCCCCGCAGGCGCCTGGGCGGCAATCCTGGGCGTCGTGGTGCGTACGTCGGCGTTCTGCGCGCGATGGCGCAGCGCGTGGTCCATCAACACCAGCGCCAGCATCGCTTCGGCGATCGGAGTGGCGCGAATGCCCACGCAGGGATCGTGGCGGCCGGTGGTCTCGACGATCGTCGGCGCGCCGCTCTTGTCGATGGAATGTCGCGGCAGCCGGATGCTGGACGTGGGCTTGACCGCGATATTCACGACGATGTCCTGGCCGGTGGAAATGCCACCGAGAATGCCGCCCGCATTATTGGACAGAAAGCCTTGCGGTGTCATTTCATCGCCGTGCTCGGTGCCCTTCTGTTCGACGGACGCAAACCCGGCGCCGATTTCCACGCCCTTGACCGCATTGATGCCCATCATTGCGTAGGCGATATCGGAATCGAGCTTGTCGTAAACCGGCTCGCCCCAGCCTACCGGCACACCGCGGGCGATCGCGGTGATCCGCGCGCCGCAGGAGTCGCCGGACTTGCGCAGCTTGTCCATGAATTCCTCGAGCTGCGGGACGATGCCGGGGTCGGGGGAAAAAAACGGGTTCTGGTCGACCGAATCCCAGGTTTTGAACACGATCCGGATCGGACCGAGTTGCGACATGTGGCCGCGGATTTCCACGCCGTGATGCTCGCGCAGCCATTTGCGGGCGATGGCCGCGGCCGCTACCCGCACCGCCGTTTCCCGGGCCGACTGGCGGCCGCCGCCCCGGTAGTCGCGAATGCCGTACTTCTGCCAGTAAGTGTAGTCGGCGTGGCCAGGACGGAACGTCTCGGCGATCTTGCCATAGTCCTTGCTGCGCTGATCCTCATTGCGGATCAGCAATGCGATCGGGGTACCGGTCGTCTGCCCCTCGAAAACTCCGGAGAGAATTTCGACGGTGTCCGGTTCGCGCCGTTGGGTGACATGGCGCGACGTTCCGGGCTTGCGGCGATCGAGGTCCTTCTGAATATCGGCCTCGGAGAGGGCCAACCCGGGCGGACATCCATCCACGACGCAGCCGATTGCGGGACCGTGACTCTCCCCGAAAGAGGTTACGCAGAAGAGTTTGCCGAGGGTGTTTCCGGACATACCGACGACCCAGTGAATGAAGGATCAAGTCTAGCACGCGGTCCTTGCCTTCCCCGTGTGGCGCGCGACCCGGACCGGCCTCGGCTGCGGCCAACGCTCGGGTCGGAAAGAAATTCATTACATCGATGCGACATCGACCGCAGTGATTTAGAATTCGCCCTGGATCACGACAGGCCTGCCCCCCGATGCGTCAATACCTCGAACTGATGCGGCATATTCTGGAGCACGGAAACCGCAAGCAGGACCGCACCGGCACCGGCACGCTCAGCGTTTTTGGGCCGCAGTTGCGCTTCGACCTGCAGGCCGGCTTCCCGCTGCTGACCACGAAGAAAGTTCACCTGAAGTCGATCATCCACGAACTGCTGTGGTTCCTGAAGGGCGAAACCAATACCCGTTACCTCAAGCAAAACGGCGTGAGCATCTGGGACGAATGGGCCGATAAGAACGGCGAACTCGGTCCGGTGTACGGGTACCAATGGCGGTCCTGGCCGGCGCCGGATGGGCGGCATATCGATCAGATCTCCAAGGTCATCGGCGACATCAAGAGCAATCCGAACTCGCGGCGGCTGATCGTCTCCGCCTGGAATGTGGCGGATCTCGACAAGATGGCGCTGCTGCCCTGCCACGCGTTCTTTCAGTTCTACGTGGCCGATGGAAAACTCTCGTGCCAACTCTACCAACGCAGCGCCGATCTGTTCCTCGGCGTGCCGTTCAATATTGCTTCGTACGCCTTGCTCACCCTGATGGTGGCACAGGTCTGCGGTTTGCAGTCCGGCGAGTTTGTGCACGCGCTCGGCGATACGCATCTTTATTCGAATCACCTCGAGCAGGCCCGCGAGCAGCTTACCCGGTCACCACGCAAGCTGCCGGCCATGAAGCTCAATCCCGCAATCACGAACATCTTCGATTTCAAGTACGAAGACTTTGCACTCGAAGCCTACGATCCGCATCCTGCGATCAAGGCGCCGGTCGCAGTGTAGCGGGGACCGGTGCCTGGTACTCGGTGACTAGCAATTCGCAAGGGCTCAAGCCCCGAATTTCCATCATCGTCGCGATGGCGAAGAACCGCGTCATCGGCGTGAACAACTCTTTGCCCTGGCATCTTTCCGCCGATCTCAAGCGCTTCAAGACGCTGACCATGGGGCACCACATCATCATGGGGCGCAAGACCTTCGAGTCGATCGGCAGAATCCTGCCGGGAAGGACGACCGTAGTAGTTTCTCGTAACGTTGAGTATCGGGCACTCGGCGCAAAAGTCGTACACAGTCTTCCTGCGGCATTGTCTGCGAGTGTCGGCGATAACGAGGTCTTCATTGTTGGTGGAGCGCAGATCTATCTCGAGTCGCTTTCCTTTGCCGATCGCATCTACCTCACGGCTATCGACAAGGAATTTGATGGCGAGAGTTACTTTCCGCCATTGCTAAGCGAAGAATGGAGGGCTCTTGGTCTCGAGACGAACAAAGATTCTGCTACGGGACTGTCATACTCGTTTATTACCTACGATCGCATTAAATAATGCGCACGATTGCATCTCATAAAATTCAGTTTTTACACAGCGGGATCGGAGCCACTTTGAAACTCGCCGGCGGCTTACGAGCAACATACGTATCGAGCATCATTTCGTAAGCAGCCTCCAAATTGCGCACCTTCCCTTCGGTGTTGAACAGTGGCATTACGTCGCGATTTTCCCGAAGCTTCGCTTTGAGTACCTCTAACCTTTCCCGGTTAGTCGCCAAATCAAACGCCTTATTTTCATAGTCACCCAAGTCGAACGCGATCCCTTCCTGGAGTCCGATGGCCGTCAGCAGACTCGCAGCAACCCGTGAAGCGAGATTCTTGCCAGGACAGGTGATAACGGGTAATCCGGCCCACAGCGCATCACACGCAGTTGTCATTGCATTAAAAACCAAAGTGTCCAGGAACAAATCGGCAAGCCGGAGGCGGGCACGATATCGTTCGCGGGATTCAAAGCGTGCAAACTTCAATCGATCGGAACTCACACCTCGACTCTCCGCTTCGCGCCGCAGATTTGCCATGGCGAGCGAATTCCATCCCTGCAGCCAGAGTACGCTCCGCGGTACGCGTTTAAGCAGTCGCATCCAGACGTCGAAAATGTCGGGATCGATCTTGTAGTAGTTATGGAAGCAACAGAACACGACCGCCTGATCGGGAATTCCATAGTCCGCCCGATCGACCGACGCATCAGGCAGCCCCTCGGCATTGTCATAGATATAAAACGAGTCCGGCAGGAAAACCATCTGTTCATCCCAGAACCCTGCGCTCTCCTCCGGTGTCGCGATTTGATCCGTTATCCGATATCGGACATAGTCCGCCCCCATGGTCCCGGGAAATCCGAGGTAACTGACCTGGATGGGCGCCGGGCGGTGGGCAAAGATGCCGGGTCGTGAGAACGCGGTGTAGCCCCCCAAATCCACGAGTATGGTTACCCCGTCCACATTTATTAATCCGGCAAGCTCTCTATCGGATAAGTGCGCAGCATCCCGAAAGTGTTCCGCATTGGCTTCAATTTTTTGGCGAATACGGCTGCTGTCCCGCGCATGAATCGAATAGCAGAAGACCTCAAATTTCTGCCTGTCGTGAAGGCGAAAAATAGGCAGCGTGAGATAGGCATTAAGATGGTCCCGGAAATCGGGAGATACGTATCCCACTCGAATCCGGCCAGAATGCTTGCGATAGCGAAACGGCTCTTGTGCAAGTCGCGCGACTTCCGCGGAGGCTTTCCTTGCGATACTGCGCGCGATTTCCCGCTGAACTTCCGCCGCTACCGGCAAAGATAAAGCGTTATACGCCAGCGCACTATCGTTCAACCCGTCCCTTGCGATGATCTGCCTGACCAGACGCTCATATCCCGCAAGAAACGTCTGCCTTCGCGTCCAGTCGCAATTATTAAGATGCTCCCACCCGCGCGCGACATAAATCAACGCGGGATCGAATCGGTTGCCTGAATGCTCAGGCGATGTCTGATACAGATTAACAAATTTGTCCAGTGCCGACGGCTCAAGCCTCGTCACGCTGTCGAATGCCGCTTGTGCATCGTCGAGCCGCCCGATCTCTGCCAGAGCAAGGCCGCGATCTATCATTGCCTTGACGTGGTTTGGATCCAGGTTCAATGCCTTCTCGCACGACGCCAACGCTTCGTCAGGCCGAAACAGCGCCAACAGTACTTCCGCACAATTGAAATGGGCGTCGGCCAGATTCGGATGAAGTTTCAGCACATGAAGAACGTGCTCGAGCGCCTCATCGAGTCTGCGCAGTCGCAGCAGAACGCCTCCCCTGTTCATCAAGGCCGGAAACCAGCCAGGATCAACCTTCATGGCCCGGTCGTAGGAGTCGAGCGCGAGTTGAAGGTCGCCGAGAAGCTCGTGAATTATTCCCGCGTTGGTAAGAAGCTGGGGGTCATTCGGCGCCTCTTTTAACAGTTTCTCGACAATTGCCAATGACTCTCTATGTCTGCCTAACTGGGAGAGGACCGTAGCCTTAGCGTTCCAAGCCTGAACATAAAAGGGGGATAGCTCGATCGCGCGGGAAAACGCATTCAATGCTTCCACCAGTCTGCCGAGTTGATGATAAGTTGCGCCGGCAAGAAACCAGGCTTGATCCGAATCTGGAAAGATGCTGCAAGTCGCCGCCGCCAGATCAGCTGCGTCCGTGAAGTTTCCTGTACTGATCAGATTCAGTAGGGCTCCGATGCGGGATTCGAGTTCGTTCATGTGGAGCTCGGATATTGGAGCGCAAGCTTGTAGTTGTACACTATCTCGACGTGGAGCCGCGCTGAGCTGAATTGCACACTGTGTCTATCACCAAGCCCATTCATCTGGTAAATCCGTTCATCGATCCATACGGTGGAAGCGAGCAACGTACGCTGGCGTTGTTCAATCTGCTTTCTTCCGAAGCGAGGGTGACACTATGGAGCGAGAGCACGCCCCATCATTTATTTTCCCATTTTCCCATTCGTCTCATCGGACCCTTTGCGAAGCAGTATCCATTGAATGGAACCCTAGTGCTCGTTGGAGCATATTTTCGTGCCGGGCCGTGGATCGCCCATGCCAACGCCAGACGCGTCGTCCAGATTTACAATACCTACGCGCACGAGCAACTTTACGCTGCCATCTGCCATTACAGGGAGTTGGGCATAGAGCGCATTGAACTTGTTTTTGCTTCGCGCGCATTGAGAAGTGCATGTTGCCTCGATGGGATCGTGCAAACCTCCCCGATTGACCTGGGCCGTTTCGCACCACAACGAGCGAATGCGGCGAGTCGCAATTCCACGCCGTTTACAGTCGGCAGATTAAGCCGCGACATAGAGTCCAAGCACCACCCTGCCGATCCCGGCATTTATCGCGCTTTGGCAGAAGCGGGCTGCCGCATACGGATCATGGGAGGAACATGTTTGCGGAGCGTTCTGGGAGGTCACCCTCGAATCGAACTCTTGCCTGCAGGTGCGGAATCGCCGGAAGTTTTTCTGCACAGCCTGGACTGCTTCCTGTACCGTACCAGCGACGACTGGCTCGAAACTTTCGGACGCGTCGTTATGGAAGCTATGGCCTGCGGCCTACCGGTTGTTGTGCATCAATCAGGTGACTATTCGGAGTACGTGGAGCATGGCAGAACTGGTTTTCTCTTCCAGTCGGACCAAGACGCCATTCGCACGGTATTGCTTCTCAAGCAGAACCCAGGTCTAAGGGCGACCATCGGAGACGCAGCTATCGCTGCCGCGAAGACCATGATGGAGGAGGTGGCCGCACGGATTCGCACCTACTACCTTAG
>DATFUO010000150.1:0-22349 GCA_035260785.1 Burkholderiales bacterium | reverse complement strand
TCCGGCGTGTTCGAGCACGCCGATCGACACCACCTTATCGTACTGCCTGTCGACCTCGCGGAAATCGGCCAACCTGACTTCCATCTTGCCTTCAAGGCCGCGCTTGCGGATTTCTTCCTGCACCGCCGTGACCTGTTCCGGCGTCGTATTCAGGCCATGCACGGCCGCATCATAGCGATCATGTGCATGAAACATGAACCCGCCGAAACCGCAGCCGATATCGATCACGGTTTCGCCTCGGGAGAGCTTGATTTTCCGGCAGACGTGATCGACCTTGTTGATCTGGGCTTCATCGACGCTGGTCGTCCCTTCCTTCCAGTAACCGCAGGTGTACATCATGAGCGGCGTGTCGAGCCAGTAGCGATAGAACTCGGTACCGATGGCGTAGTGAAACCGAGCATTCGCCCTGGCCTGGGCAATGCTGCGGTTGGAACGGCGCAGCTCGTGCCAGCGATTGCGCAGACCGATCAGTACATTCGGGTTGCGCTCGAATCCGCTCTCGAACGCGACCTGGAACGCCGTGGCGAATTCACCGTTCACATCGACATCACCATCGAAATAAGACTCCATGAGCCCGATGTGCCCGAATAGCAGAATGCGCCACTGCGCACGTGCGCGCCGGATCACGATGTCGAATGCCGGCGCACCCCCCCGGTTCTGGTAGTGCGAACCGTCGGCGAAGGTGAGACGGAAACAGGTTTCGACATTGTCCCCGAGCGCCGACATCCTGTTTCGAACCCATCCGGTGAGCATGTCCGACCTCGCTGTCAAAAAACTAAAAGCAGATCCCGTCCGCGCGATCACTCGCCCAGGTAGGCTTTTCTCACGAGCGGATTATCGAGCAACTCCGGCGCGCCACCGGCCAGCGTAATAAGACCGCTTTCCATGACATAGCAGCGATGGCTGGCCTCCAGCGCCAGCTTGGCATTCTGCTCGACCAGCAATACCGTTACGCCTTCCTTCGACACCATACGCACTGTATCGAAAATTTTCTCGACCATCAGCGGCGCCAGGCCCATGCTCGGTTCATCGAGCAGCAGCAGCCTCGGCCGGCTCATCAGCGCCCTGCCGATTGCCAGCATTTGCTGCTCGCCCCCCGACAGGGTGCCGCCGGTCTGATTGCGTCGTTCCCCGAGCCGCGGAAAGAGCGCGTAAATGCGTTCCAGATCCGCACGTATTTCGGCCCTGTCGTTGCGGATATACGCACCCATCTGCAGATTTTCGCGCACCGTCAGCCGTCCGAAAATACCGCGGCCTTCGGGCACGAGCGCCAGCCCGCGTTCGACAAGCTGATAGGCCGATAAGTTGCCGACGTCCTCTCCACGCAGTTGCACCGTGCCGTGGTAATGCAACAATCCGCAAATCGCCTTGAGCGTGGTGGTCTTGCCCGCGCCGTTGGCACCGATCAGGGCGACCATTTCGCCCTCGGCGACGCTAAGGTCGAGACCCTTGACCGCATTGATCCCTCCGTACGCAACCTTCAGTGCCTTCACGTCGAGCAGCACGGTCACGGCAACGATCCACCCAGATAGGCGCGGATGACTTCCGCATCTTTCTGCACCATCGCGGGCTCGCCTTCGGCGATCTTCCTGCCGTAATCGAGAACTGCAACACGGTCGCAGAGGCCCATTACCAGCTTCACGTCATGCTCGATCAGCAAAATGGTCACGCCATCAGCGCGAATTTTTTCCAGAAGGCGGCGCAATTCCACTGTTTCCGTCGCGTTCATTCCCGCCGCCGGCTCGTCGAGCGCCAGCAGCTTCGGTTCCGTGGCGAGCGCCCGGGCGATTTCCAGCCGGCGCTGATCGCCGTAGGAGAGGTTCCGGGAAAGCGCGCCTGCGTGTTCACTAATGCCGACATAACCGAGCAGTTCCCTCGAACGGCGGCGGATGGCAGCTTCTTCTTCGCGCGCGCGCCGCGTGCGCAGGATCGCGCTGATCGCACCTGCATGCGTGCGCACATGCCGTCCGACCATCACGTTTTCGATCGCCGTCATGTTGCCGAACAGGCGGATATTCTGGAAAGTCCGCGCGATGCCGTATTCGGCAACGCGATAAGGCTTGAGACCGACCAGACTCGCGCCGTCGAATTCGAACTGACCGCGGTCCGGCACATAGAGCCCGGTGAGTACGTTGAATAGAGTCGTCTTGCCCGCGCCATTCGGCCCGATCAGGCCATAGATTTCCTTGCGATTGATGACGAGCGAAACGCCGGCGAGCGCGGTCAGCCCCCCGAAGCGCTTTTCAATGTTACGGATCTCGAGAAGTGCCGCTGCTTGCATCAGCCCGGATCCGTCTCCGCGAATTCGCGCGCGCGCCGCTTGGAAGGCCACAGGCCCGCCGGACGGTAGAGCATCATGAGCACCAGCGCCAGCCCGAACAGGAGCATGCGAATGACTTCAGGCTCGATCAGCAAACGCCCGAACATCGCTTTTTGTGCCGGCTCTACCGTATAGCGCAGGATCTCCGGCACGAAGGACAGCAGGATCGCGCCGAGCACCACCCCCCACACATTGCCCATTCCGCCGAGCACGACCATGGAGAGCACCATGATCGATTCGACGAACACGAAGCTCTCGGGGCTGATGAATCCCTGAGTTGCCGCGAAAATTCCGCCGGCGACCCCACCGAAGCCGGCGCCCATTGCGAATGCGAGCAACTTGACGTTGCGCGTGTTGATACCCATTGCCTGCGCGGCCACCTCGTCTTCACGGATCGCAACCCAGGCGCGCCCGATGCGGGAATGCTGCAGGCGCAGATTGATGACGATGGCCAAGACGAGCACGATCAAAAGCAAGTAGTAATACTTGACCGGCCCGCTGAAAGCGAGACCGAGAATGCCGTCGGTGCGACTGAAATCCACTCTCCCGATCCTGAACGGATCGATCAACGTGATACCCTGCGGACCATTCGTGATATTGATCGGTTGCGAAAGATTGTTCAGGAAGATGCGCACGATTTCCCCGAAGCCGAGCGTGACGATCGCCAGGTAATCGCCGCGCAATTTAAGTGTCGGTGCGCCGAGCAGCACACCGAAGATACAAGCCACGGCGGCCCCGATCGGCAGGATGACCCAGAAAGGCAGATGCAATCCAAAATGGGGGGAGGCGAGCAATGCGTAACAGTACGCGCCGACGGCATAGAACGCGATGTAGCCCAGATCGAGCAGGCCGGCGAAGCCGACTACAATGTTCAACCCGAGTGAAAGCAGCGCAAACAGGATGGCGAGATTCGTAATGCGCACCCACGCCGTGCCGACCGACGCGAGCGCGAACGGCAGCATGAACAGGGTCACCACGATGAGGGCGATGCCCAGCCACGGCGCGGCGCGGTGGGCACGCACTCGTTCGGAAAGTTCGATCCAAGTTTTCATTTCTCAGGCCCGGTCCGAGACCCGCTCGCCCAGCAGGCCCGAGGGCCGGAATACCAGCACGGCAATCAGGACCATGAACGCGAAGACGTCCTGATAGTTGCTGCCGAACAGCACGAAGTGATTGTCCTGCGCGCACCGCGCGGTGAGGGCATCGGAGATTCCCGATAGGTTGCATAAGTCCATGATCTCGCCGATGTAACCTGCGCCGAGCGCCTCGACCAGGCCAAGGAGTACGCCGCCGAGCATTGCGCCGGCGAGATTGCCGATGCCGCCGAGTACGGCGGCGGAGAACGCCTTCATGCCCAGTAGTGAGCCCATGGTGTAGTGGGCTATGCCGTAGTAAGTTCCGACCATGACACCGGCCACTGCGCCAAGTCCGGCACCAATCACGAAGGTCGCCGAGACCACGCGATTGACATTGATGCCCATCAATCCGGCGACCTGCGGATTCTCGGAGGTTGCGCGCATCGCCACACCGAGACGCGTGCGGAATACCAGTAGCGTGAGGCCGGCCATCATCAGGAACGAGCCGAGGATGATCGCGATCTGGACCGCGCTGATATGCGCACCGGCCAGCTCGAATACCGGATTGTCGATGATCTGCGGAAAGCCCAGCGGATTGCGGCTCCAGATGATCATCGCAACCTGCTGCAGGATGATTGAAATCCCGATCGCCGTAATCAACGGCGCGAGCCGAGGGGCGCCGCGCAGCGGCCGATAAGCGACGCGCTCCATGGCAAAACCGACCGCCATGCAAACCGGTACGGCGCAGAGCACGCCGGCGAGAACGATCAGCAGCGGTGGCAGCAACGAGCTTGCAAGTGCGGAGATCACTGATAGCGCAACCATGGCGCCCACCATAACGACTTCGCCGTGGGCGAAATTGATCAGCTGCACGATGCCGTAAACCATCGTGTATCCCAGCGCGACGATGGCATACACGCTGCCCAGGGTCAGGCCGTTGATGAGTTGCTGGAGGAAGATGTCCAAGGTGAGTCAGCCGGTGATGCGGATGCTAGCAAGATACGTGCGGATGGACCGGTGCGCCGGTATCGCCCGATGTCCACCAAAGAAAACAGCACCCGCAGGTGCCGTTTTCAAGTTGAGGCTGTTGCACCGCCTACTTCGCGGTTGCACCTTTGACGAAATCCTCGAATTTGACCGACTTTCCGGCCTTGATGACTGCGACTGGCGTGATCGCACCACTTTTCATGGTGAATATGGTCATCTCGGCGTCCTTGCGATCACCCTTTGCATCGAATTCGATGTGGCCACTTGCCCCATCGAACTTGATCCTGGCGAGCTCCGGCAGATATTTCGCCGGATCGACCGAATTGGCGTCCTGCATCGCCGCGATGAGCAGGTTGGTCGCATCGTAAGTAAACGGCGCATAGATCAGCGGGTCGGAATTGAATTTCTTCTTGAATGCATCCAGGAATGCCTTGCTCGCCGCCTGAACTGGAATGCCGGCTTGCGAGCAGATCATGCCTTCGGATGCGGCACCGGCCAGCTCCTTCATCTTTTCCGTACACGCACCGTCTCCAAACGAGAACACCGCCTTCAGGCCCAGTTCACGACCCTGCTTGAGCAATGGACCGGCACCCGAATCCATGCCGCCGTAGAAAATCGCATCCGGGCCCTTGCCTTTGAGCTTAGTCAAAATGGCCTTCCAGTCGCGCGTGTCCTGCGTGCCTTTTTCGCGCGGCAGTACGTTGACGCCGGAGGCCTTCAATGTCTTCTCGACCTCATTGGCGAGACCCTCGCCGTAGGCCGTGGCATCATCGATCACCGCGACGGATTTGGGCTTGTGCTCGGATACGAGGTAACTGGCGATCGCAGGCCCCTGCTGATCGTCGCGGCCCACGGTGCGGAACGCGACCTTGAAGCCCTGCTCGGTCAGTTTTGGATTGGTTGCCGAGCCGCTGATCATTGGAATGCCGGCCTGGTTGTACACCGCCGAAGCCGGAATGGTGACGCCCGAATTCAGGTGGCCGACTACGCCGGCCACTTTTGCATCGGCGAATTTCTGCGCGATGATCGGACCTTTGTTCTCCTTGCCTTCGTCGTCTTCGCTGATCATCTCGAAGGCGAGCTTTTCACCGCCTATGGTCAGGCCTTTCGCATTGGCCTCTTCGATCGCCAGGCGCACGCCGTTCTCGTTGTCCTTGCCCAGGTGAGCGATGCCGCCGGTCAGCGGTGCTGCGTGTCCGATCTTGACCACGCGCTGGATCGAAGGCGCCTTTGCGGTACCGCCCGATGGTTCGTCCTTCTTGCCACAACCGGGCAGACCGAGTGCCGCCACCGCGACAATGCCTGTTGCAACCCACTTGAATTCTTTCGTCACGTCGAGAGCTTTCATGTCTCAAGTCCCCTTGTTGTTTGCATGTATCACGCCGGTTCGCCCGGATTATCCGCCAGCATTTTAAGCATTGTCAATTTGAGCCGTTAATTCATCATGTTGTATGAATGCCCTGGCAACCAACAAAAAAACAAAAAGGAAAAACAAAAAGGCCGGCTTGCGCCGGCCTAGCTTGCTGAATCAGCAGTAACGTATTAGAGGGACAGCACCCACTGGACAAGAAGTTTGGCCTCGTCTTCCTTGACCGGATTGGGCGGCATCGGAATCGTACCCCACACGCCGCCGCCGCCGTTGATCACCTTCTTGATCAGCATTGCTTCCGCATCCTTGTTGCCCTTGTACTTCTTGGACACTTCAGTGTACGCGGGACCGACCAGTTTCTTGTCGATCGCGTGGCAAGCGAGGCAATTCTTGGACTGGGCCAGCGCCTTCGCTTTCTCTGCGTCTGCCGCATGCGCGCCGGCGGCCATCATCAGACCTGCTGTCGCCGCGATCATCATGAGTTTCTTCATTTGCGAGTGCCTTTCGTCATTACGGGTTAGTTTGAGCCGCAGCATTCTATCGACTTTGGCCCGCTTTGAAAACCTTCAGGCCGCAGGCGCGGCTTCCAGATTCGCAGCCAACGTCTCGATGTCCGCGATCGGAGCCAGGCAAGTAACGCCGCGGCAAAGGTAGGCGTTGACAGTCTCGCCAGCGGGCTTGTTCAGCACCCCCGGCAAATCGGACTGCGTCGAGTCCAATGCGTATATCATGACGTCCGGCAGATATTTGGGGCCGAGCGCCTGCAGCCAGGCGCGCAACGCATCGCGCGGTCCGCGCAGCACAAGTACCGTGGTCGGCTCCAGGACTTCCTCGAGGGCGATGCAAAGCGTGGAATATCCGCCCGGCTGCCGCAGCATCGCCGGATAGAAAGGCCTGATCGCATCTTCGGCCGCCCGCAGGTAGCGGGGCTCTCCGAGCAGGTGGCCCAGACGCGTGAGCGCCAGCGCGGCTACGCCGTTTCCCGATGGCGTGGCGTTGTCCGCACCCGGTTTGGGCCGCAGGATCAGCGCTTCGTGATCGTCGCTGGTAAAGAAAAAACCGCCAGCAGTACGATCTTCGAAGCGATCGAGCAGTGCATCGGCAAGCGCCGCCGCGAGTTGCAGATCGGCAGCCGCGAATTCGACCTGCATCGTCTCCAGAAGCGCGGCCAGCAGAAAGGCGTAGTCGTCCAGATATGCGTTCAGGTGAGCACGACCGTCCTTGTACGTCGCGAGCAGCCGCTCTTGCCGCCACATTTTCCCGGCCAGGAATGTCAGCGCCCTGCGTGCCGACGCATGCCAGTCGTTCCGTCCGAACACGCGCGCGGCATGGGCCATGCCCTCGATCATCAACGCGTTCCAGCTGGCCAGAATTTTCTCGTCGCGTCCCGGGCGCACACGGTTCCCTCGTGCGGCAAGCAGTTTGGCCCGCGCACCTTGCAGCAGCGATTCGCACTCCTGCAGATTGCGCCCTGTTTTCTTCATGATGCTTTCGAGCGCCTGTGCCACATGGGGATTCCACGCACGGTCTTCAAAATTCGGCACACGGTCGAGTCCGAAATATGCGGCGGCGATCTCATATTCCTCTTCGGACAGCAGCGCAGCGAATTCCTCGCGTGACCAGACGTAGAACTTTCCTTCTTCGTGCTCCGAGTCCGCGTCAAGCGAAGAGTAGTAACCGCCCTCGGGAGATTGCATCTCGCGCATCACCCAGCCCGCGGTCTGCTCGCAAATGCGCCGGAACAGGGGATCGCCGGTCACTACCCAGGCGTCCGCGTACAGGCGCAACAGCGGGCCGTTGTCATAAAGCATTTTCTCGAAGTGCGGAATCAGCCAGAGCGCATCGGTGCTGTAGCGGCAGAACCCGCCGCCGAGCTGATCGTAGATCCCGCCCTGTGCCATTTTCCGCAGAGTGAGGATCACCAGTTCGCGCAGACGGTCGTCGCCGGTCGAGCGCGCGACGCGCAGGCAGAATGCAAGCTCGAAAGGATGCGGGAATTTCGGCGCAGTGCCGATCCCGCCGTGGACTGCATCGAATCCCGATCGCAATTCGCTGGCCGCCGCGGCGATCGGGCTGTGGGTCAGTACAACTGAACCCGGCGGTTCGGGCAGCGTGCCGGCCAGGAATTCGAGCAGGGATTCATTCTGCCGGTCGATTTCAGCGCGCTTCTCGCGATAAACCAAAGCGATTTTCTGCAGCAGGTCGGCAAATCCCGGCAACCCGTATCGTGACGTCTTGGGAAAATACGTCCCACCGAAGAACGGCTTCTGTTCCGGCGTCAGGAACATGGTGAGCGGCCACCCGCCGGACCGCTGCGTCAGCAGATGGTGCGCGGTCTGGTAGATCTGGTCGAGGTCGGGGCGCTCTTCGCGATCGACCTTGATGTTCACGAATAATGCGTTCATGAGCGCCGCGGTCTGCGCATCCTCGAAGGACTCGTGCGCCATGACGTGGCACCAATGACAGGCCGAATAACCGACCGAGAGCAGAATTGGCTTGTCCTGTTCGCGTGCGAGTCTGAGCGCTTCGTCACCCCACGGGAACCACTCCACCGGATTGTCGGCGTGCTGCTGCAGATACGGGCTGGTTTCGCGCGCGAGCCGGTTCGGCATCGCTAAAGCCCCAGTTCGCTCCACATTTCGTCGATGCGGCGCTTGACTGACGCATCCATTGCGATCGGAACGCCCCAGTTGCGGCTGGTCTCGCCGGGCCATTTATTGGTGGCATCGAGCCCCATTTTCGAACCGAGTCCGGGCACCGGGCTGGCAAAATCCAGATAGTCTATCGGGGTATTTTCCGCAATCAGGGTATCGCGCACCGGGTCGACTCGCGTCGTGATGGCCCAGATCACTTCCTTCCAGTCGCGCACGTCGATGTCATCGTCCACGACGATGATGAACTTGGTGTACATGAACTGGCGCAGATAGGACCAGATGCCGAACATCACGCGCTTGGCATGACCCGCATACTGCTTGCGCATGCTGACCACGGCGATGCGATAGGAGCAGCCTTCCGGCGGCAGATAGAAATCCACGATCTCTGGAAACTGTTTCGTCAGCAGCGGCACAAAAACTTCGTTCAGCGCCACGCCGAGCACGGACGGCTCGTCCGGCGGCTTGCCGGTGTAGGTGCTGTGATAGACAGGATTGCGGCGCATGGTGATGCGCTCGATGGTGAACACCGGAAAGCTTTCCTGCTCGTTGTAATAACCCGTGTGATCGCCGAACGGTCCCTCCAGCGCGTTCTCGCCCGGCTGGATCACCCCTTCGAGAACGATTTCGCTGGAAGCCGGCACCTGCAGATCGGACCCGATGCATTTCACGAGCTCGGTCTTTGAGCCGCGCAGAAGTCCCGCGAACTGATATTCGGAAAGAGTATCCGGCACTGGTGTGACCGCGCCGAGTATCGTCGCCGGATCGGCGCCGAGCGCGACAGCAATGGGGAACGCCTGGCCCGGACTGGCATTGCAATGGTCGCGGAAATCCAGCGCGCCGCCGCGATGCGCCAGCCAGCGCATGATGACCTTGTTCGGCGCGATCACCTGCTGGCGATAAATACCCAGGTTCTGGCGCGGTTTACGCGGACCGCGCGTGACTGTAAGACCCCAGGTGATCAGCGGACCGGCATCCCCCGGCCAGCAAGTCTGGATCGGCAGTTTGCCAAGGTCCACATTCTTCCCTTCCCACACGATTTCCTGGCACGGCGCGGTGGCGACGATCTTCGGCGCCATGTTCATCACCTGCCTGAGCACCGGCAGTTTGTCCCACGCATCCTTCAATCCGGATGGCGGTTCAGGTTCCTTCAGATAGGCGAGCAGCTTGCCGACTTCCTTGAGCGCCGCCACCGATTCCTCGCCCATGCCCATCGCCACACGCTTCGGCGTGCCGAACAAGTTCGCCAGCACCGGAATCGAAAAACCCTTCGGCCTCTCGAACATCAGCGCCGGTCCCTGCGCCTTCAGCACGCGGTCGCAAATTTCGGTCATTTCCAGATTGGGCGAGACCTCTGCGGCGACGCGCCGGAGTTCACCCTGCTTTTCGAGCTGGCCGATAAAATCGCGAAGATCGTGATAGCGCATGTGCGTTGTCGGTCAGATGATCGGATTGATGCCGCCGTCCATCGGGATCACCGCGCCCGTGACGTAAGCAGCCTGATCGGAGGCCAGAAACAACGTGACGCTGGCGATCTCCCTCGGGTCCGCATAGCGGCCCAGGGGCACGCGTGCCTGGCCTTGTTCGAGTACTTGCTCGACGGTCGTCCCCTTGGCCGTGGCCTCCAGTTCGAGTGCTTCGCGGATGCGATCGGTGATGGTGGCGCCGGGGTTGATCGCATTGATGCGCACGCCGAATCTGCCGTAAACGCCGGCCAGTCCGACCGAAGCCAGCATCAGCGCGGAATTGGCTGCGCCGCCAGGCAGGTGGATCGATGAGGCAACTTTGCCGCCGGTACCGATGATGTTGACCACGTTGCCGCGCTTGCGGTCACGCATCGACGGCAAGACAGCATCCATGGCATGGATGTAGGTAAAGTACTTTGCGTCCATCGCCGCGTGCCAGGACTGCGCATTCAATTCGTCCGGCGGATAACGCTTCGCGGCGCCGGCGGAATTTACGAGGATATCGATCGGGCCGAGCTCGGCTTCGGCTTCGCGCGCCATTCGCTTCGCTTCATCCGCCTGCACGAGATCGGCGACAATCGTTGCGACTTTGCCGAGCTGTGCTGCCGCCTTATCCAGGTTGCGGCGATCGCGCGATACGATGGCAATCCTGGCGCCTTCGTCGAGAAAGGCGCATGCGCAGGCGAGCCCTATTCCCTTGCTGCCGCCGGTGATCAGGACCGCGCGATTTTTCAAACCGAGTTCCATGTTTGTCTCTTTGTGGGTGAATACCCGCTGTCGCTGCAAGAATACCGCGGGCCTGCGGAAACGGCTTTGCCGCTCAAACAGATTGCTGGAAAAAGAAGCTGGCGAAGATGCCGGCGAAGATCGCCACACCGATCCAGTTGTTATGCCGAAACGCACGAAAACAGCCGGCCGGATTGCGATTGCGGATCATCCGGTACTGGACTGCAACCAGGCCCGCCGCGACAGCCAAACCGAGGTAGAAAAGCCAGCCTGGCAGCAGCCGGCCGATCCATAGCATGATCAGCAGAAAAAGGGCATGGCAGGCGATTACAGCATTGACGTCATGGCGGCCGAATGTAATCGCGGAAGTGCGAAGCCCGATCTTGCGATCGTCTTCCCGGTCCACCATCGCGTATTCGGTGTCATAGGCAATCGCCCAGAACACGTTCGCCCCCAGCAGTTGCCAGGCACCCGATGGCACATGGTTGGTGTGCGCCGCAAAGGCCATCGGAATGCCGAAACCGAAAGCCAGGCCCAGAACGGCTTGCGGCACGGCAAAGAAGCGCTTCGTGAATGGATAAATCGCCGCGATCACCACAGCGACAACGGACAACTTGATGGTCAGCATATTCAACTTCAGGACCAGCGCGAACGACGCCAGGATCAGCGCTGCCGCCACGATCAACGCTTCCATCGGTTTGATCCGGCCGGTAGCCAGCGGACGGTCCCGCGTTCGTGCCACCCTGGCGTCGAAATCGCGATCGGCATAGTCATTGATGGCGCAACCCGCGGAACGCATCAACACGGTACCCAGGATGAAAATCCAGACGACCGTCCAGTCCGGGTGACCGCGCGACGACAGCCACAACGCCCACAGCGTCGGCCACAGCAACAACAAAATGCCGATGGGCTTGTCCAGCCTGATCAACTTCTCGTACGCGGTCAGACGCTCGGTGAAAGTCATTGCAGTGCTGTCAGCCCCTGGGTTTGCCTTGTACGATTGCGGTGAGCACGCCCTGCATGATCGCATAGGGCGTGGGCGGGCAGCCGGGCACCGCAACGTCGACCGGGATCACGTTCGACACCCGGCCGCAACTGGCGTAGCTCTCGCCGAAGATACCACCGGTACAGCCGCAGTCGCCGATCGCCACCACCAGCTTCGGGTCGGGGGTCGCGTCGTAGGTGCGCCTGAGTGCGGTTTCCATGTGCCGCGAAACCGGCCCCGTCACCAGCAGCATGTCGGCGTGGCGCGGGCTGGCGGAAAAGCGGATGCCGAGCCCTTCAAGGTTGTAATACGGATTGCTGCAGGCGTGAATCTCCAGTTCGCAGCCATTGCACGAACCTGCATCGACATGGCGAATCGTCAGCGCGCCGGCAAACGACGCCAGCACTTCCTGCTTCAGGCGCTGCGAAAGCACGCGCATCGCTTCATCCGTCTGCGGTGGCGCCTCGGTCTTGATGCCGGTGATCGCGATCTGTTTCAGTAATTGATACATGGCCTACACCACGTAAATGGGAGATACGAAATAGCAAATGCAAGAATCACCCGGCGACGAACCTGGCCTTTCCTGTTTTCCGTATACCATTTCCTATTCACCATTTCCCATTCACGCGGCTCATAGATCGTGGCCGCTATACGAAAGATTGAACGATTTGTTGATCAACGGAAAGTCGGGAACGATGTTGCCGATCACCGCGTGCTCCAGCAGGGGCCAGTTCTGCCAGGACGGATCATGCGGATGGCAGCGGGCAATCCGGCCGTCCGGTCCGGCTTCCAGGGCAACCATGACTTCGCCGCGCCAGCCTTCCACCCAGCCCAGGCCAAAGCCGCCTTCCGCCACGGGGGGCAGCGCCTGTCGATGCGGACCATCGGGAAGTCCGTCGAGAATGATTCGAATCAGACGCAGCGACTCCAGGATCTCTTCGAAGCGCACCGTCACACGTGCCGCGACATCGCCGTTGCGGTGTGTGACCATGCGCACGTCGAGCTGGTCGTAGGGCACGCAGCCGAATTGCGTTCGCAGGTCCCAGGACTGCGCGCTGGCGCGTCCGGCGAGTCCGGTGAGGCCCATTTTCGCAGCCAGTTCCGGCGCCACCTTGCCGCAGTTGATGAAGCGATCCTGCAGTCCGGCGTGATCATCGTAGACCGCCTTGAGCGCCCGCACATCTTTCTCTACCGCGTCTGCTTCGAGCACGATGGGCCCGACCGCCTCGCGCGCGAGGTCGTGCGCCATGCCCCCCGGGACGACTGCATCCATCAAATAGCGGTGCCCGAACGCAGTGGCGTTGGTGCGCAGCCAGTCTTCCTTGAGGCGGGAGAACTGCGCCAGGCCGAAAGCCAGCCCGGCATCGTTGCCGACGAAGCCGAGGTCGCCGAGATGATTGGCGACACGTTCGCGTTCCAGGCATAACGCGCGCAACCAGGCGGCACGCCCTGGGATCGTCACCTGTGCCGCCCCTTCGACCGCCATCGAATAAGCCCAGGCATAAGCGACGGTGGAATCGCCGCTGACCCGGCCGGCGAGCCGCACCCCTTCCTCCAGCGTCAGCTGCTCGAAACGCCGCTCGATGCCTTTGTGCGCATACCCCAGGCGTTCTTCCAGGCGCAGCACGCGCTCGCCGATGATCGAAAAACGAAAATGTCCCGGCTCGATCGTGCCCGCATGAACCGGTCCGACCGGAATTTCGTGCACACCGTCGCCGCTGACCGGTACGAACGCATAGTTGTCCTGACCGCCCGGCGTGGCATGGGCCGGATCGAAATCGTGACGCAGCGGGTGCGCGTGCCGGGGCCAGGCACTATGTCGCAGCCACGGGCGCGGGTCGCACGTGCCTTCTGCAGCGATGCCGAGCATGTCGGACAACGCTCGCTGCATGCGATTGGCCACCGGAAACAGATCGCTCAGGTCAGGAAATGTGGACTGAACCGGCAAGGTGATCCAAAGCAAGCCCGCCTGGGTGGCATATGAGGCATGCACTGCGTAGGCCGCGCCGCGGCTGCGCCAGTCTGAACCCCAGATAGCGATCAGCCGGCCGCCCTGTGTAAGCACGACTTGCGCAGTCTCCTGCCACTCGCTTGCATTCACAGTACCGCGCCAGACCGGCGCCGCCCCGGGAAGCGGTGTCGTTGGATAGGTGAACTGCATTTACGCCATGTCCGTTCAACCGATCATCTGCGCAGCCTGCCGGTACCATTGCGCCAGATAAGGAGGAATGTAGAGGCCGAGCAGCAGCACGATCGCCAGGTGGGCGAAGACCGGCAACGCGGCAGGCGCATGCGGCAGGCGCTGCGCGGTGGTCTCGCCGAATACCATGCCCTGAACCTTGCCGAAGATCGCGGCAAAGGCGACCCCAAGCGAAATCAGCAGGAACGGTGTGGCCCAGGGGTGCTCGTGAATCGCCGTGGTCAGGATCATGAATTCGCTGGCGAACACGCCAAACGGCGGGACGCCCAGTATTGCCAGCGCGCCCAGCATCAGGCTCCAGCCCACCGCCGGACTGACGTTGATCAGGCCGCGGACATCTTCGATCACCTGGGTTCCGGCCTTCTGCGCAGCGTGGCCGACAGCGAAGAAAATCGCCGACTTTGTCAGCGAATGCACGGTCATGTGCAACAGTGCCGCGAACGATGCCACCGGCCCGCCCATGCCGAACGCGAACGTGGCCAGTCCCATGTGCTCGATCGAAGAATAGGCGAACAGGCGCTTGACGTCTTTCTGCCGCGACAGGAAGAACGCTGCCACGACCACAGACAGCAGCCCGAAGCCCATCATGAGATTGCCGGCGAGATGGGTGCCGAGCGCACCGTCCACCAGCACTTTGTTGCGCACCACCGCATACAGTGCAACGTTGAGCAGCAACCCGGACAGTACCGCCGAAATCGGGGTCGGCCCCTCGGCATGCGCATCAGGCAACCAGTTGTGCAGCGGGGCCAGCCCGACCTTGGTGCCGTAGCCGACCAGCAGAAAAACAAATGCGATGGAAAGCACGGTCGGTTCGAGGCTGCCCTTCACCGCGTTAAGGTGGGTCCACAACAGCGCGCCGCCGCCCGAACCGAGCACACGTTCCGCGGCGAGATAAAGAAGAATCGTGCCGAACAGTGCCTGTGCGATGCCCACGCCGCAGAGAATGAAGTATTTCCACGCGGCTTCCAGGCTGGCCGGAGTGCGATACAGGCTGACCAGCAGCACGGTGGCCAGGGTGGCCGCTTCGAGTGCCACCCAGAGAATGCCGACGTTGTTGGTCAGCAGCGCCAGCAGCATGGTGAAAGTGAACATCTGGTACATGCTGTGATAGAGCCGCAACCGGCCGGCCGACAGTTTGCCGCGCTGCTCCTCGATGCGCATGTACGGGCGGCTGAACAGTGCGGCGGTAAACCCCACGAACGCGGTCAGTGTTACCAGAAAAACGTTGAATGCATCGATGAAGAATTGTTCCTTCCACGCCAGCATCGGTCCGTCCGCGATGACCCGCGTCGTCAAAGCCGCCGCCGCCACAAAGGTCAGCAGGCTCATCAGGGCATTGATTTCCGGCGCGCGCCCGCGATGGCCGCCCAGCGCCAGCAGCATGCTGCCCGTCAGAGGTATGCCGAGTACCAGCAACAGTTCCATCTATTTTTCCTTCAGCTTTTCCAGATGGTGGATATCGAGACTGTCGAATGTCTCGCGGATCTGGAAGAAGAAAATACCGAAGATGAACGTGCCGACCAGCACGTCCAGCGCGATGCCGAGCTCGACAACCATGGGCATGCCATAGGTAGCGCTGGTGGCCGCAAAAAACAGTCCGTTCTCCATCGCGAGAAAGCCGATCACTTGCGGCACAGCCTTGCGCCGGGTGATCATCATCAGCATCGACAACAGCACGCTGGCCATTGCGATGCCGATCGTGGCGCGGGTAATGGTGCCGGCCAGTTGCGAAATCGGCAGCGCCAGATTGAACGCCAGAATGACCAGCAGGATGCCGACCAGCATGATGGTCGGAATGTTGATCAGGGTTTCGACATCCCAGCGGATGTTCAGCCTGTCGATCAGCCGGTGCAGGATCCACGGCAGGACAATCACCTTGAGAATCAGCGTCAGCCCCGCCGAGTAGAGCAGGTGGGCTTGCGCGGTCGACTGCGCAACCACCACGGTATTCACGGTCAACACCGCACCCTGCAGGGCGAACAGGTGTATCAGCGAAAGGATACGGCGCTGTGCGAGCATGGCGAACGCCAGCAGCAGCATCAGGGATGCCAGCAGGTTGATCAGTTGGGCGGACAACGGCAGGATCAACTCAGCGCTCCAGCAGGAAATGGGTCAGTATGCCCAGCACCGCCAGCATGAAAGCCATGCCGAGGAATTCCGGGGCGCGAAAGATGCGCAACTTCGCGGACACAGCCTCCAGAACCGCAAGTCCGGCGCCGCCTGCAGCCATCTTGGCGGCAAATGCCACGATCGCCAACGGCATCATCGTCCAGTCGCCGGCCTGGGCGATGCCCCACGGCAGGAACAGCGCCACGCCGACGGCGGAATAGACCGTCAGTTTGATGGCATTGGCCCATTCCATCAGCGCCAGGTGGCGCGCCGAGTATTCGAGGATCATGGCCTCGTGGATCATGGTGAGCTCCAGATGCGTGGCCGGATTGTCGATCGGAATGCGCGCGTTCTCGGCCAGCATCACCATGACGAAAGCGACCCCGGCAAACGCCATGCTCGGGTAAATCGCCAGCCTGGAATGCGCGAGCGTTTCGACGATGGTCGTCAACGCCGTGGAACCCGAAATCAGCGATGGCGTAAAAACCACCATCAGCAGCGCCGGTTCGGCCAGCGACGCGATCAGCATTTCCCGGCGCGCGCCCATCGAACCGAAGGCGGTGCCGACATCCATTGCCGCCAATGCCATGAACACGCGGGCCAACGCAAACAGCCCGACCAGGGCGATCACGTCAGCGGCCGGGGAAAACGGCAGATCGGTGGCGAGCACCGGCACAATCGATGCAGCGAGCGCCATGCAGCCGAACACGACGTAGGGCGTGATGCGAAACAGTACCGAGGCGTTGTAGGCCAAAACCGCATCCTTCAAAAACAACTTCCGCAACACGCGGTAAGGCTGCAACCATCCTGGACCGCTGCGGTTCTGCAGCCAGGCCCGGCACTGGTTGACCCATCCGAGCAGCAGCGGCGCAGCCAGCACCACGAGCAGGGTCTGAAACAACTGGGAGAAAAGGAACCGGGTCATCGGATCAGCAACAGCAGCGCCAGCAGCGTCACGAAGCTGTACACCAGGTAGACGTGGATACGGCCATGTTGCAGCACGCCGATCACTTGCGACACCCACTGCACCGTATTCGCCACCGGCAGATACAGCCAGTACCACAGATGGTCTTCGGTCTTCGACCAGTAGTAAGGCCGCTCATCGGTGGGTTTGGGCAGGTGCCGCTCGATGCGGAAGAACGGCTCGAAGATCTGCTTGATCGGCTGGCCGAAGCCTTCCGCGGTGTCCTGCATGCGCGCGGTTTGCTGCGGGAAACCGCAGTCCCAGGCGGCTGCGCGACGGGCCCGTCCGTGGTAGACCCAGCGTACCAGCAGGAAAACGACCAGCACCGCGCTGACGATCCCGATCAGGAACAGCGGCGCGCTATAGCTGGCTCTCTCGGGTGAAGCGGGCGTCACGAACAGCCAGCCGCTGCGGCCCATGTTGCCCGAAAGGGTGGCTCCGACCAGCATCTGGCTCACGTTGTCGAGCTGCGCGATCACCGCGACCGGGGCAAGCCCGAGCAGCACGCAAGCGGCCGCAAGCCACACGAACGCGGCCCGCTCCCATTTGGAAGCGTCATGCACCTCGTTGAGCTTTCCATCACGCGGCTGACCGAGGAAGACCACGCCGTAGAATTTCACCATCACGTAGGCCGCCAGCGCCGAAGCGAGCACCAGCGCGGCCGTGGCCACCGGCACCAGCATATTCAGATACGAATTCGGCAATCCGGGCGTCAGCAGGAACGCCTGCAATAGCAGCCATTCGGAAACAAACCCGTTGAGCGGCGGCAAGCCGGCAATCGCCAGTGTGCCGATCAAGCCGAAGGCGGCCACCCAGGGCATGCGCCGGATCAAACCGCCCAGATGCCCGAGGCTGCGCTCGCGGGTGGCATGCAGCACCGAACCGGTCACCAGGAACAGCAGGCTCTTGAAAGCGGCGTGGTTGATGCAATGATACAGCGCCGCAATCAATGCCAGCGCCGCCAGGACGTTCATGGCATAAGCGTGGAAAATGATGGCCAGACCGATTCCCGACAGCGCAATGCCGATGTTCTCGATCGAGGAATACGCCAGCAGCCGTTTCATGTCGGTCTGCACTGCCGCAAACATGACGCCGAACAATGCGGAAACCAATCCCACCGTCAGCGCCAGCACGCCCCACCACCAGATCTGCTGGCTGAGCAGATCGAAAGTCACCCGCAGCAAACCGTAGATGGCCATTTTGAGCATCACGCCGCTCATCAGCGCCGACACCGGCGACGGTGCGGCCGGATGCGCTTCCGGCAGCCAGGCGTGCAGCGGCACGAATCCCGCTTTGGCGCCGTAACCGACCAGTGCCAGCAGGAACACGGCGGTCGCCCAGAAATCGGAAAGCTTCGCGCCTCGCATGCTGGCAAAGGTGTACTCGCCGGCCGTGTTCTGCATCACGCCGAAGCAAAGCAGAATCGAGATGGCGCCCAGGTGCGCGATCAGCAGATAAAGAAAGCCGGCGCGGCGAATCTCCGCGACATGGTGATCGGTGGTGACCAGGAAATAGGAGGACAGCGCCATGGTCTCCCATGCCACCATGAAAAAGTAGGCATCATCGGCGAGGCATACCGCGGCCATGCTGACCAGAAACAGGTGGTATTGCAGGCCGGTCAATCCTGGCTGGGCTGCGGCGGTTTTGCGGAAATAGGCCGCCGAAAACAGGGAAATGCCGGCGGCGGCGAGACCCAGCAGTGCCAGGAAGAAACTCGACAGCGGATCGAGCCGGAGGTGAAACGGAAGATCGGGAAGCCCGAGCGGCAAAACCAGCGAGGCGGCGGGCTGGGTCAATCCGGCGAGGCCGACCAGCGTAAGCCCGGCGCCGCCGAGGCTGCCCAGCGGAAACAGAATGCGAAAAACGAAGCGCTCGTCGTGAACGCGCACCAGTCCCGCAACTCCGAGGGCGAGCCAGAACATTATCACCCCGATGGCTGCGTACAGCGCTGACAGGGCATCCAAACTCATCTCGGGACAAGGCGCTTCAACGTACGCTGAATGATAGCATCCCGCCCGCCCTCGCCCCAAGGCGGGCACGACGATCACACCTTGAGTAACTCCTGCCGGCCGCCGAGCCAGCGTTCCAGGTGCAGTTCGGCGCTCGCGGAGTGATCGCGCAGCAGCTGCGGCGCGAGGTTGCGTGCGGCCTCCAGCAGGTCGGCGTCCTTTTCCAGATCGGCAAAGCGCAGCATCGGCTCGCCGCTTTGTCGCGCGCCCAGCAACTCACCGGGTCCGCGCAGCCGAAGGTCATGTCGCGCAATTTCGAATCCGTCGCTGTTCTCGAAAATGATGCGCAGCCGTTCGCGTGCGTTCTGCGACAGCGGGTTCTGGTAGAGCAGGATGCACACGCTCGCCTCACTGCCGCGTCCCACGCGGCCGCGCAACTGATGCAGCTGCGACAGTCCCATGCGTTCCGCATGGTCGATCACCATCAGTGACGCGTTCGGCACATCGACGCCGACCTCGATCACTGTGGTCGCAACCAGCAGCTGGATCTCACTGGCCTGGAATGCCGACATGACCAGCGCTTTTTCCTGGCTCGGCAATCTGCCGTGCACCAGTCCGACCTTCAGTTCCGGGAATGTGGCAAGCAAACTCTGATAGGTATCGATCGCGGTCTGCAACTGCAGCGCCTCATGCCTCGCGCGTACCCGGGTCTGAAATTCCTTCGCTTCGGGGCGCGCGGCCGCGCCACCTTCGCGGTGCCATCCCCCAAGCGGGACCCTGCTCCGCGCCCCGGTATCGGAATCCTCGATCAGCGGGCAAACCCAGTAAGCCTGGCGGCCCGCCAGGCACGCATCGCGCACGCGCTGGATCACCTCATCGCGCCGGGTGTCGGACAACAATTTGGTCAGCACCGGCGTTCTTCCGGGGGGCAATTCGTCGATCACCGACACGGCGAGGTCGGCGTAGTAACTCATGGCAAGCGTGCGCGGGATGGGCGTGGCGCTCATCATCAGTTGGTGCGGCTGATTGGCCTGGCCGGCGCGGCTGCCTTTCTGGCGCAGCGCCAGACGCTGGTGCACGCCGAAGCGATGCTGCTCGTCGACGATCGCGAGGCCCAGATTGCAGAATGCGACCTCGTCCTGGAACAGCGCGTGCGTGCCAATGGCAAGAGCCGCTTTTCCGGAGGAAATTTCGGCGAGCGCCTTGTCGCGCTCCTTTTTCTTCAGGCTGCCGGTGAGCCATACGACGCCGACATCAAGCGGCGCGAGCCATGCGGTCAATTTTCGGTAATGCTGCTCCGCCAGGATTTCGGTCGGCGCCATGACGGCCGTCTGATAACCCGACTCGATGGCCTGCAGCGCGGCCAGCGCTGCGATCACCGTCTTGCCGCTGCCGACGTCACCCTGCAGCAAGCGCTGCATCGGGTGCGGACGCGTCAGATCGGTGCGGATGTCCGTCAGTACGCGCGTCTGCGCCCGGGTCAGTCTGAACGGGAGCGCGGCGAGCAATGCCCTGGACATCTTCGAATACTGCAACAGCGGATGCGCGCGCACCCGGTTGCGCCGCTCGTGATGCAGCCGCATCGACAACTGCTGCGCCAGAAGTTCGTCGAACTTGACCCGGCGCCAGGCCGGGTGGGAACCATCGAGCAGGGACTGCGCATCGGCGTCGGGCGGCGGACTGTGCAACAGCCGGATCGCTTCATCGAGCGGCAGCAGTTTCAGTTTCCTTCGCACCGGTTCCGGCAAAGCGTCCGCCAGGTCGGCGCTGCCGAGCGCGCGCGCAGCAAGTTTGCGCAGCACCTCCTGGCCCAGCCCCGCGGTTGTCGGATACACCGGGGTCAGCGCCTGGGGCAGCGGCGCCGCCGAGCGCAGGACGCGGAAGCGCGGATGAACCATTTCGGCGCCGAAGAAACCCTGCCTGATTTCCCCCATCGCCCGGACCCTGGCGCCTGCGGCCAGCGCGTCCTTCTGACTCGGATAAAAATTGAAAAACCGCATCATCAGCCGTCCGCTGCCGTCGTCGATTTCGCAGACGAGCTGACGCCCGGGACGGAACTTGATATGGGTCTCGACCACCGTGCCTTCCACTTGCACGGTTTCGCCGGATAGCGCGTCATGGATGGAGACGATGCGGGTCTCGTCTTCGTAGCGCAGCGGCAAATGCGTAACCAGATCCGAAAGCTTGTGGATGCCGATGCGTGCCAGCTTCTCCTGGACGGCTGGTGTGGCGAACGAGAGGGACGGGTGCACCAAGGCCGCCGGCGGGCCGGAGCGATTGGACGCAGCGCTGCTGCGCCGATTGCCCGTACTCGATTTGCGAGCATCTGAGCGGCGATCGGTCCTGACGATTCGTTTGTCCGGCGTGCTGACGGCTTCGGATGTCGACAATGGCAGTTCGCGGGTTCGCTTCGATCCGGTGCGCTGACCTTTGCCGATTTTCGCCTCGCCCCTCACCCTTCGCCCCTTATGGCTGAATACCCGTGCGAATACTCTGGCGAAGCCCGGAGTACCCTTTCAGGCCGGTTATGGTCGAAGACCGGTATCCCCTGGAATCCCCGGAATTCCGTGCTCACCCCTTCACCAATATCGCCTCGATCTCGATCAACGCGCCGCGCGGCAATTGCGAAACACCGACCGCGGAACGCGCCGGATAGGGTTGCTTAAGATATTGCGCCATGATCTCGTTGAGCCGCGCAAAATGCGCGAGATCGGTCAGGAACACGGTAAGTTTTACCGCGTCATCGAGATTTGCGCCGGCTGCTGTGGCGACCGCCTGTAAATTGCGCAAGACGCGGTGGACTTGCGCGTCGATGCCATCCACCACCTGCATTGTTGCGGGGTCGAGCCCGATCTGCCCCGAGAGATAGACGGTGTTGCCTGCATGTATCGCCTGCGAGTAGGTCCCGATTGCCTGCGGGGCATCGGGGGTATGAACGGCCTGTTTGGTCAAGGCTTGCTCCGGGTATAGAATGTTGCGCCACAACAAGGGCCGGCTCCCAGGCCGACCCCGCATTTCTCACGATGATAACCGAACACCCATCTGCACAATCCTGTCACGACGCGAGGCCGCGTTACATCATTCGTCCCGCACGATGAGCCGGCCGCCGATCTGGCCGATGCGCGCGTCGGTCGTCGCGGCCTGAAGATCCGCAGACCCTGAGGAACAAAAAAAACAATGAATTCCAACGGCAACGGAGGCGAGAAAGCGCGTGTTCTGCCTCTGACGGTCGCGGCAATCGGGGTGGTCTTCGGCGATATCGGCACCAGCCCGCTGTACGCCATGCGCGAAGCATTCAACGGCAGCCATCCGGTCGCCGCCAGCCATGACAACGTGCTTGGCGTGCTGTCGCTGATTTCTTGGGCTCTGATCATCGTCGTGACGCTGAAATACGTGGTGTTCATGATGCGCGCCGACAATCGCGGCGAGGGGGGCATCATGGCCCTGCTCGCCCTGGTATTGCGAACGACGACACGCAATACCCGGGGACGCGTGATATTGATGTCGCTGGGCCTGTTCGGTGCCGCGCTGTTTTATGGCGACGGGG
>DATFUO010000149.1:0-26225 GCA_035260785.1 Burkholderiales bacterium | reverse complement strand
ATCGAAGGTACGCCGGCGAGATTGGTCACGTTGATCTCGATGATGTCCGTCATCCAGTTCTTCGGCGCGTATTCTTCGAGATAAACCGCGCCCGCCACACCCACCGGAATGGCGGTGACGGCGGTTACCAGCATCACCAGCGTGCTGCCGACCCAGGCAGACAGGATGCCCGCGTGCTCCGCGCGCCGGGAAGGAAAATTGACGAAGAAATCCCCGGACAGCCGGTGCGCGCCGTCGATCGCCATGCCGGCGAACAGCGCAACGAAGGTCAGCACGCCCACCATCAGTGCAAGTACGCCGATGGTCGCAAATATAAGGTCCCAGCGCTTGTGCTTGGTAATGAGCGCCCGGATTTCGGCTACAGTCATGTCGGCCATGTCAGTACACCTGCCGGTAGCGGCGCTTGAGGAAGTGGCCAAGCACATTGAAGAACAACGTCAATAACATCAGGGTCAGGCCGGCTGCGAATATGGTCTGGTAGCCGATGCTGCCGTGAGGCAGATCCCCCAACGCGACCTGCACAATATAAGCGGTGATGGTCGCCGCCGGTTCCGCCGGATTCCAGGTCAGGTTGGGTTGCATGCCGGCCGCTACCGCCACGATCATGGTTTCTCCGACTGCGCGCGATATGCCGAGGATGTAGGCCGCGGCAATACCGGAGAAAGCCGCCGGCGTGACGACGCGAACGGCGGTCTGGAAACGGGTCGCACCCATCGCATAGGAGCCTTCGCGCATCGCCATCGGCACCGAGCGCATCGCGTCTTCCGAAACCGAACTGACGTAGGGGATGATCATGATGCCCATGACCAGTCCCGCGGACAGAAGATTGAAGCCGGGCAGCCCGGGAAAGAAGAATTGCAGCGCCGGCGTCACGTACAGCAGGGCGAAATAGCCGTAAACGATGGTGGGAACGCCGCCCAGCAGCTCGAGAAACGGCTTGGCGGATTCACGCACCGTGAAGGGTGCAAATTCCGACAGGTAGATGGCGATCATGGTGCCGAGCGGAATAGCCACCGCCAGCGCCACGAGGGAGCTGACCAACGTGCCCGACAACAGCACCATGATGCCGTAGTGGGCGTCGTCGAACAGCGGTGTCCACTGCTTGTCGGTCAGGAAATCGGCCAGCGAGACATGCTGGAAGAACTGGTAGGACTCGCTCACCAGAATGACCACGATGCCGACGGTGATGGCGACCGAAACCGATGCCGCCAGGAATAGCGCACCCTCGATTACCCGCTCGCGAACATGCCGGGTCTTCTTCTTCGCGAGCCGCGCACTGATCGTGTGGTCCACCAGGGTATTCAGTGGTTGGGTATTTGCGACGGAACTCATCGGTTCAGGACCGAGGAAAAAAGATATTACAGATTTCTCGCAACACCCGCTGCCCGGGCAAAAAACAGGAGGGGCCATGCCCCTCCTGACGGTCCGGAACCGGGACGACTTAAAGCTTGGCTTCGAGCTGCATCAGCTGTTCTATTGTCAATCCGATCTTGTTTTCGCCGCCGAACTTGGTGCCGAGCACCTTCTTGCCGGCATGTTCGATGTTATACGCGTAAGCCTTGGCCGGCAGGGGCACGTACTTTACCTCGCGCACCAATGTTTCCGCGCTCTTCATGTAGAACTCGATGAACTCTTTCACTTCCGGGCGCTCCAGCGACCTGGAATTGACGTAAATGAAGATCGGGCGGGCCAGCGGCTGGTAGGTGCCATTGATTACCGTTTCGAACGAAGGCTCCACCGCCGGACCGTTCTTGCCGACAATCTTTGCGGCCCGCAGCTTGTCCTTGTTTTCAACATAGTAGGCGAATCCGAAATAGCCCAGCGCGTTGACGTCGCGGGATACCCCCTGCACCAGGACGTTGTCGTCTTCGGAGGCGGTGAAATCGCCGCGGCTGGACTTGGGTTTGCCGTTGATCGCCTCGGTAAAATAATCGAAGGTGCCGGAGTCGGCCCCCGGGCCAAACAGCTTTAGCGGCTGATCCGGCCACGCGGGATTCACCTGCTTCCAGGTCGTCACCTTGCCCTGTGAGGTCGCTTCCCACATTTTCCTGAGTTCGGCCACGGTCAGGGTCTGCGCCCATTTATTGTCCGGGTGGATCACCACGGTCAGCGCGTCATAGGCGATCGGAAGCTCGATGTATTGCACGCCGGCCGCCTTGCAGTCGTCCATTTCCTTTCTCAGGATCGGGCGCGAAGCATCGGAAATGTCGGTTTCGCCGCGGCAGAATTTCTTGAAACCGCCGCCGGTGCCGGAGATGCCCACAGTGACCTTGACTTTGCCCTTTGTGGACTTCTGGAAATCCTCCGCCATGGCTTCCGTAATCGGGAAAACCGTGCTCGACCCGTCGATCTTTACGAGTTGCGCATGCGCCACGGGCGCGACGGTGCACAGAGTGCCCGCGAGTGCAGCGGCAAGGGCTGCAAGGGCGATGCGGGGGAATTTGAACATGAGGTCAATCTCCTTCGGTAAGGGGTTCGTATCTGGACGACGCGATTTTATGGCCGCAATGTGACAGTTTGATTGCGTTGCGTGGTCTGCGGATTGCGGGCCGGAACCCTCCCGGGCCTTCAGGCGCGGGTCTGCTCGCCAATGGTGTGCGCCAGGGATTCCGCCAGTTCAGAAATGAAGGCGCGTCCCTCCCCCTCGACCATGACGCGGATGACCGGTTCGGTGCCGGAGGCCCGCAGCAACACCCGGCCCTTGTTGCCCAGTCTGGTCTGCGTCGCCTTGAGGGCCGCAACCACCCGGTCGTCGGCTTCGAAGTCGAAACCTTTCCGCGTTTTGACGTTGACGAGCACCTGCGGATAGAGCCGCACGCCGCCGCACAACTGCGCAAGTCCCCGGCCCTCGGCCTTCAAAGCGTGCAGCACCTGCAATGCGGAGACGATGCCATCACCGGTGGTGTGTTTGTCGAGACAGATGATGTGGCCGGAGTTCTCGCCGCCGAGCTGCCATCCCTTCTCGACCAGTTTTTCCAGGACGTAACGGTCGCCGACGGGCGCCCGCGCAAACGCGATGCCGATGCCGGCAAGCGCCTGTTCCATACCCAGATTGGTCATCAGCGTGCCGACCACACCGCCTTTGAGCAATCTGTGCTTCTTGCGGAACTGGGCGACGACGAACAGCAACTGGTCGCCATCGTAGAGTTTGCCATCCTGGTCCGCCATCGTCAGACGGTCGCCGTCGCCATCGAACGCCACCCCCAGATGCGCGCGATGCGCTCTCACCGCCTTGGCCAGCGCCTGCGGATGCGTCGCCCCGCAATCGCGGTTGATATTGATTCCGTCCGGCTGCACGCCGATGGAAATGACTTCCGCACCCAGTTCGTGAAATACATGCGCCGCGATGTGATAGGTCGCGCCGTTTGCGCAGTCCACCACCAGCCTGAGTCCGCGCAGGTCGAGATTGGTGGGAAAAGTGCTTTTGCAGAACTCGATGTAGCGTCCGGCGGCGTCGTTCAGGCGGCGCGCCTTGCCCAATTGTGCCGAGGGCATGATCTCGAGCGGCTGATCGAGCCGTGCTTCGATTGCATGCTCGACCGCGTCAGGCAGCTTGTTGCCATCTGCCGAGAAGAATTTGATGCCGTTGTCCTCGAACGGATTATGGGAAGCGGAAATGACGATTCCGGCCTGCAGGCGCAGGGCGCGCGTGAGATAGGCCACTGCGGGTGTCGGCATCGGACCGGCGAGATAGATATCCACACCGGCCGCGGACAGACCGGCCTGCAGCGCAGACTCCAGCATGTAGCCGGAAATTCGCGTGTCCTTGCCGATCAGCACCGAGGCATGCTCACCGGCCGGCCGGCCCGGTCCCGCGGCGAGCACTTTGCCGGCGGCGTAGCCGAGGCGCATCACGAAGTCGGGTGTGATCGGCAATTCGCCGACGCGCCCCCGCACGCCATCGGTACCGAAATATTTTCTGCTTCTCTTCATGGAAATGAGAACGTCGTGTCGTCGATCGCGCGCAATACTAGGAGGCAATCGCGGGTCGCGGCGACGTCGTGCACCCGAACAATCGACGCCCCGCGTTGCGCGGCCAGCAGTGCGCCGGCGGCGCTCGCGTACACGCGCTGCGCCGCTTCACGCCCGACGATTTTACCGAAAAGCGCCTTGCGCGACAGGCCGGCGAGCAGCGGATATCCGGCCTGGCGCAACCGGGGCAGCGCGCGGATCAGTTCGAGATTGTGCTGCGGGGTCTTGCCGAACCCGAAGCCCGGATCCAGTACGACACGCTCGCGCCCGATTCCCCGGGCGACTGCAGCGGCGGCCTTTTCGACCAGAAACGCCTCCACTTCGCCAACCACGTCCTGGTATTGCGGGGCATGTTGCATGGTGCGCGGCTCACCCTGCATGTGCATAAGGCAGACCGCGACCTGTGATTCGGCCACCGCATCCAGCGCACCCTCGACCCTCAGGGCAAAAATGTCGTTGACCATCGCGGCACCGGCAGCGATCGCGTGGCGCATGACTTCGGGCTGGCAGGTATCGACCGATACCGGCAGCGGCAACTCAACGAGTCTTTCCAGCACAAGCAGGACACGCCTGAGTTCTTCGTCCACTGCGACGGGCTGCGCGCCAGGCCGCGATGATGCGCCACCGATATCGAGGATGTCCGCGCCTTCTTCGATCAACTGCATTGCATGTTCCGTGGCCCGGCCACAATCGAAATATTTGCCGCCGTCGGAAAACGAATCGGGCGTGATGTTGACGATGCCCATGATGAGCGGGCGTTCGAGCGATAGTGAGAAGCGGCCGGCTTTCAGCGAGGGGCGAGGGGAGTTCAAAGACTCGTTCACGCTCAATCCCAGGTCATTGCAGCAAATACCGGATACGCCATAAATGAAGGGTGAGGTTGTTACGCCTCACCCTTCCGGTGTGTTGCTGCTTAAGCCCGTCAGACTTCCCGGGCCGGCGTCGTCGTGACAGCGGGCGCGGTGGCACTGCCTTGCGACGGCGGTGGCGCCTGCGTATTTGCCGGCGGCTTGGGCGGACGCGGCGGACGGCCTTCCATGATGTCGCCGACCTGGTCGGCGTCGATGGTTTCCCATTCCATCAGCGCCTTGGCCATGGCTTCGACCTTGTCGCTGTTGTCTTCGATGAGCTTGCGTGCAAGCGCGTATTGATCGTCGATGATGCGCCGGATCTCCGCGTCGACCTGCTGCATGGTCGCTTCGGAAACATTTTTGTGGGTGGTGATCGAGCGGCCGAGGAAGACTTCGCCCTCGTTTTCGCCGTACACCATCGGACCCAGATGATCGCTCATGCCCCACTGGGTCACCATGCGCCGCGCCATTTCGGTGGCGCGCTCGAAATCGTTGGATGCCCCGGTGGTCATCTGCTTCATGAATACTTCTTCGGCAATGCGCCCCCCGAACAGCACGGCGATGTTCTGCAGGATTTGCTCGCGGTCCATGCTGTAGCGGTCCTCTTGAGGCAACTGCATGGTCACGCCGAGCGCACGCCCGCGGGGAATGATGGTGACTTTGTGCACCGGATCGGTTCGCGGCAACAGACGCGCAACGACCGCGTGACCGGACTCGTGATATGCCGTATTGCGGCGCTCATGTTCCGGCATCACCATGGACTTGCGTTCCGCGCCCATCATGATCTTGTCCTTGGCGCGCTCGAAATCGTCCATGTCGACCAGGCGCTTGTTGCCGCGCGCTGCGAACAGGGCCGATTCGTTCACCAGGTTGGCAAGATCGGCGCCGGAAAATCCCGGTGTGCCGCGCGCAAGAATATCGGGACGCACGTCGGGAGCTACCGGAACCTTGCGCATGTGCACCATGAGAATCTGCTCGCGGCCGCGGATGTCGGGCAGCGGGACCACGACCTGACGGTCGAAACGCCCCGGACGCAGCAGCGCCGGATCCAGCACGTCGGGACGATTGGTCGCGGCGATCACGATCACGCCGACCCCGGTTTCGAATCCGTCCATTTCCACCAGCAACTGGTTCAGGGTCTGTTCGCGTTCGTCGTTGCCCCCGCCCAGGCCGGCGCCGCGCTGGCGGCCGACCGCGTCGATTTCATCGATGAACACGATGCAGGGCGCGTGCTTCTTGGCTTGTTCAAACATGTCGCGCACGCGGGCCGCGCCCACGCCAACGAACATTTCGACGAAATCGGAACCGGAGATCGAGAAGAACGGCACCTTGGCTTCGCCGGCGATGGCGCGGGCCAGCAGCGTCTTGCCGGTGCCGGGAGAGCCGACCATCAGCACGCCGCGCGGAATGCGCCCGCCGAGTTTCTGGAATTTGCTCGGATCGCGCAGGAAGTCGACCAGTTCGGAAACTTCTTCCTTGGCTTCCTCGCATCCGGCGACATCCGCAAACGTGACCGGATTGGTGGATTCGTCCAGCATGCGCGCGCGGCTCTTGCCGAACGAAAACGCACCGCCGCGCCCTCCGCCCTGCATTTGCCGCATGAAGAATATCCACACGCCGATCAGCAACAGCATCGGGAACCAGGAAACGAATATGTTCATCAGCAGCGACGGCTCTTCTTCGGGCTTGGCCTCGATGATGACGCCGGCTTTGAGCAAGTCGGACACCAGCCACGGATCCGAGGGCGAATAAGTAGTGAACTTGGCTCCGTTGCTCTTCACCCCTTTCAGGACGCGGCCTTCGATGGTGACTTTGGCGATGTTGCCCTGCTTCACTTCCTCGATGAACTGGGAATACTCCATCGAGGTGTTCTGCTGCTGGCGCGCGCTGAATTGATTGAAGACCGTCATCAGCACCAACGCGATGACCAGCCAGATCGCTACGTTCTTGATGAGATTATTCAAGGTTTCTCCTTGCCACGGCGACTCTCGAGCCGCCAATCATTTGGAGCCATTCTAAACCCATTCCGCATCCGCGCGGCGTCCAGGCCCGCGAATGCGCATCAACCCTCCTGCCGCTTAACGCGGGCCAGCAGGTAAATCTCGCTGGAACGGTCGCGCGAAGCCTTCGGCTTGCGGACTGAAACCGAGCCGAAAGTCATGGACAGCTGCTTGCGGAATTCATCCAGTCCCGCTCCCTGGAAAACTTTGACCAGAAGGTCACCGCCCGGTTTCAGGCGGTCGCGGGCAAATTCGAGCGCCAGCTCGGCCAGATGGGCCGAGCGGGCCTGGTCCACCAGTCCCACTCCGCTGATATTGGGCGCCATGTCGGAAACCACAAGATCGATGGAACGATTGCCGGTCTGTTCCTCCAGCAACCTGAGCGTAGCTTCATCCGAGAAGTCGCCGCGAATCACGGTCACGCCCCGGAGCGGTACCATTTCCAGGATGTCCAGGGCAATTACCTGTCCCTTCGCGCCGACCAGCGGGGCCAGCACCTGCGACCAGCCGCCGGGCGCGGCACCCAGGTCGACCACGACCATGCCTTGGCGCACCAGCTTGTCCTTGTCGAGGATTTCCAGCAGCTTGTAGGCGGAACGCGAACGATAACCGTCCTGCTTCGCGCGGCGAACGTAGACGTCGGTCACATGTTCGTGCATCCAGGCCTTGCTGGTCTTGGTTCGCGCCATTGCCTAAAATGCCGGTTTGAAGGAAATTCTACGTGCCGCCACAACTCTCCCCTGCTGAACGCCGGGCGCTCAAAGGCCGCGCCCATGCCCTCGAACCCACCGTGCTGGTCGGCAGCGGTGGCCTGACGCCGGCGGTGGCCGGTGAAATCGAGCGCAATCTGACCGCCCATGAACTCATCAAAGTGCGCGTGATGGGTGATGACCGTGACGCGCGCGAAGACATTCTCAAACGAATTTGCGACGACCTCGGTGCGGCGCCGGTCCAGCATATCGGCAAGATCCTGGTCGTTTACCGGGCCAGGCCCGAAGCACCTCCGAAACCGAGGTCGAGGCCGAAATCGAAGAGAAAACCGCCTCGTGCACTCAAACGCAGCTTCCAGAATCGGGCTTGACGGTTTATCGCCCCCGCCCGTGCTGCAACACGACGACGAGACCGAGTATGCACTCGATCAGATAGAGCACGCTCGACACGCCGTGCCAGGCCGCGAAGCGATCGCGAAAAATGCTCTGCATCACTTCCGAGGGTAACGCCTGTTGCCTGAGGCTGGCCATGATCGGCTGCACGCCGAATTGACCCGCCATGGCCAATGCCATCATCAGCAGCACCGACCAGAATAACAATTGACTCAGCGCCTGGCCGCCGAAGCGCGCCAGCCTGAACAGCAGCAGATAGGCGCCGCAGCCGAGCCCGATATAGGTGATCGTCGCAAAGAACTGCCCGGCCAGCATGCCGGCCTGCGAACGATCGGTCAGCGTGTGAAACAGCAAAGGCGCGACGATCAGTCCGGTCGCCCACAGTCCGCCCACCCACAAGGTAACGGCGATCGACTGCAGCGTATCGGCGATGAATTTCACGACGAATAGGGGCTAGAGGCTAGAGATACTTCACGTCCAGGATCTCGTACTCCTTGATGCCCCCCGGGGCCTTGACCTCCGCGACGTCGCCGGAATATTTTCCGATCAGCGCGCGCGCGATCGGTGAACTGATGGAAATCTTGTTGTTCTTGATGTCCGCCTCGTCATCACCGACGATCTGGTAGGTCACGGTCTCGTGGCTGTCGACTTCCTCCAGCTCCACCGTCGCGCCGAACACGCAACGCCCGTCGGCGTCCAGATGGGCCGGATCGATGATCTGCGCGTTGGCGAGCTTGCTTTCCACGTCGACGATGCGCCCTTCGATGAAGCTTTGCCTTTCCTTGGCTGCATCGTATTCCGCGTTTTCGGACAAATCGCCGTGCGAACGCGCCTCCTGGATGGCGGCAATCACCCGGGGCCGCTCCACCGTCTTGAGTTGATGCAATTCGCTGCGCAGCAATTCGGCGCCCTTCACGGTCAATGGAACCTTGTTCATCATTTAGAGCCCTTGAGATTGATGGGTTGTCCGCCTCATTGCAGCCTGGCGTGCAAATCCTGCACCGAGTAGGCAGTCAGCTCCTGCATGTGTTGCATGCCGGTGCAGGCGGCCCGCGCCCCGGCGACGGTCGTGAAATAGGTCACGCGCGCCTGCAACGCCGAGCGCCGGATCGAATAGGAGTCGTGTATGGCGCTGCGGCGGTCTTCCACCGTGTTGACGATCAGCGCGATTTCGCCGTTCTTGATCATATCCACGATATGCGGCCGGCCTTCGGCGACTTTGTTCACCGGCGTTACCTGCAGCCCGGCTTCCGCTAGCGCCGTTGCAGTCCCACGCGTCGCCAACAGGCTGAATCCGAGTTTCGACAGTGTGCGCGCGATTTCGACGACTTTGGGCTTGTCCGAATTGCGCACGCTGATGAAGGCTTTGCCGCTCGAAGGCAGCTTCACGCCCGCCGCGAGCTGGGATTTTACGAAAGCCTCGGCAAAGCTGTTGCCTACGCCCATGACTTCGCCGGTGGATTTCATTTCCGGACCCAGAATGGTATCCACACCCGGGAACTTGATGAACGGAAACACCGCCTCTTTTACACAGTAATACGGCGGGATCACTTCGCCCTTGATCCCCTGGCTCTTCAGGCTCTGGCCAACCATGCAGCGCGCCGCGATCTTGGCCAATGCCAGCCCGGTCGCCTTGGACACATACGGCACGGTCCGGGACGCACGCGGATTGACTTCGAGCACAAACACGACGTCGTTCTGAATTGCAAACTGCACATTCATCAGGCCAACCACCTGCAATGCGTTGGCCATCGCCACGGTCTGGCGCCGCAATTCGTCCTGAAGCTCTTTCGACAGGCTGAACGGCGGCAACGAGCAGGCGGAATCGCCGGAATGCACGCCGGCCTGCTCGATGTGTTCCATGATGCCACCGATCAGCACCTCTTTTCCGTCGCAAACGGCGTCCACATCGACTTCGATTGCATCGTTCAGAAAACGGTCGAGCAAAACCGGGGCATCGTTCGAGACTTTCACTGCTTCGCGCATGTAGCGTTCCAGATCGCGCTGCTCGTGGACAATTTCCATCGCCCGCCCGCCGAGCACGTAGGAAGGCCGCACGACCAGCGGGTAGCCGATTTCCTGCGCCAGCGCCAGCGCGGCCTCGGGATTGCGCGCGGTGCGGTTGGGAGGTTGCCTAAGCTTCAACTCGACCAGCATCTTCTGGAAGCGCTCGCGATCTTCGGCGCAGTCGATCATGTCCGGACTGGTGCCGATGATCGGCACGCCGTTGGCGTCGAGATCCTGGGCGAGCTTCAGCGGCGTCTGTCCGCCGTACTGCACGATCACACCGACAGGCTTTTCGACCGCAACGATCTCGAGTACATCCTCCAGCGTGAGCGGTTCGAAATACAGGCGGTCGGAAGTGTCATAGTCGGTGGAAACTGTTTCCGGATTGCAGTTGACCATGATGGTCTCGTAGCCGTCTTCGCGCAGCGCCAGTGCAGCATGCACGCAGCAGTAGTCGAACTCGATGCCCTGCGCAATCCGGTTCGGCCCGCCACCGAGCACGATGACTTTCTTGCGGTCGGTCGGCCGCGCCTCGCACTCTTCTTCGTAAGTCGAATACATGTAGGCCGTGCGCGTATCGAATTCGGCGGCGCAGGTATCCACGCGCTTGTATACCGGCCGTACGTTCAGCTCCCAGCGTTTCACGCGCACGCCATCCTGGGTGGCATTCAACAGCCTGGCCAGGCGGCAATCGGAAAACCCGGCGCGCTTGAGGTTCAGTAACGCACCGCGGTCCAGATCGTCCACGCGTTTGCCTGCGAGCGCCTTCTCCTGGCGAACGACGTCCTCGATCTGCGCCAGAAACCACGGGTCGATGTGGGTCAGCTGCCGGACTTCTTCGAGGCTCAAGCCGATGCGAAACGCGTCGGCAAGGAACAGGACGCGGTCCGGTCCGGCATCGGCCAGTTCGGTCTCGATGAGTTCCCGGTCGGTCGTCTTCTCGTCGAAACCGTCAATGCCGGTTTCCAGCCCGCGCAGCGCCTTCTGCATCGATTCCTGGAAGGTGCGGCCCATGGCCATGACTTCGCCGACCGATTTCATCTGCGTGGTCAGGCGCGAATCGGCCTGCGGAAATTTCTCGAACGCGAAACGCGGAATCTTGGTGACGACGTAGTCGATGGTCGGTTCGAAGGAGGCCGGAGTCATGCCGCCGGTGATGTCGTTCCTGAGTTCGTCGAGCGTATAGCCGACCGCGAGCTTGGCCGCCACCTTGGCGATCGGGAAGCCGGTCGCTTTCGAGGCCAGCGCGGAGGAGCGCGATACGCGCGGATTCATCTCGATAATGACCATGCGCCCGTCCTGCGGGTTGATGCCGAACTGCACGTTCGAGCCGCCGGTGTCGACGCCGATCTCGCGCAGGCACGCGATCGACGCGTCGCGCATGATCTGGTATTCCTTGTCGGTCAGCGTCTGCGCCGGGGCCACCGTGATCGAATCCCCCGTATGGATGCCCATCGGATCGAGGTTTTCGATCGAGCAGACGATGATGCAGTTGTCCTTGTGATCGCGCACCACCTCCATCTCGAACTCTTTCCAGCCGATCACCGATTCCTCGATCAGCAGTTCGTGGGTCGGCGAAGCATCGAGTCCGCGTTCGCAGATGGCGACGAACTCTTCCTTGTTGTAGGCGATGCCGCCGCCGGTGCCGCCAAGCGTGAACGAGGGCCGGATGATGGTCGGAAAACCGACCATCGCCTGCACCTGCAGCGCCTCTTCGAGGCTATGCGCGATCGAGGATCGCGGGCTGGCCAGCCCGATCCTGGTCATGGCTTTCTTGAACTTTTCGCGATCCTCGGCCTTGTCGATGGCCTCCCTGGAGGCGCCGATCAGTTCCACATCGTGCTTTTCAAGAACGCCGTGTCTGGCCAGGTCCAGCGCGCAATTCAGCGCGGTCTGGCCGCCCATCGTCGGCAACAATGCGTCGGGCCGCTCGACAGCGATGATCTTCTCGACCATCTGCCAGTTGATCGGCTCGATGTAAGTGACATCCGCCATTTCCGGATCGGTCATGATCGTCGCCGGATTGGAATTCACCAGGACGACGCGATAGCCCTCTTCACGCAACGCCTTGCAGGCCTGCGCGCCCGAGTAATCGAACTCGCAGGCCTGGCCGATGACGATCGGGCCGGCGCCGATGATCAGGATGCTTTTGAGGTCGGTGCGCTTCGGCATGATTGGATCGATCCGGCTCTAGCGATGCGCCTTGTGCTGTTCCATCAGTTTGATGAAACGGTCGAACAGGTAATCGACGTCGTGCGGTCCGGGGCTGGCTTCGGGATGACCCTGGAAACAGAACGCCGGCTTGTCGGTGCGGGCAAAGCCCTGCAGGCTGCCATCGAACAGGGAAACGTGCGTGACTTTCACGTTCGCGGGAAGCGTTCTGGCGTCGACGGCAAAGCCGTGATTCTGGCTGGTGATCATGACCCGGCCGGTCTCGAGATCCTGCACCGGATGATTGGCGCCGTGATGGCCGAATTTCATCTTGACGGTCTTGCCGCCGCTGGCGAGTCCGAGCAACTGATGCCCCAGGCAGATGCCGAACGTGGGCATGGCGGCATCCAGCAGTTTCCCAATCGCACGAATTGCGTAGTCGCAAGGCTCCGGGTCGCCGGGGCCGTTGGACAGGAATACACCATCGGGCTTGAGAGCCAGCGCGTCCTCGGCAGACGCCTGTGCCGGCAGCACAGTGAGTTTGCAGCCGCGGCTTGCAAGCATGCGCAGGATGTTGCGCTTGACGCCATAGTCATAGGCGACGACGTGATATTTCGGCGCCGCCGCGGCCCGGTACCCCTCGCCCAGCGCCCATTCCGACTGATTCCATTGATACGGTTTGTCGCAGCTGACCACTTTCGCGAGGTCCATGCCGGCCAGGCCCGGGAATGCGCGTGCCTGCCCGAGTGCGAAGGCCTCGTCGACCTTGCCGCCCATCAGGCAGCCGTTTTGCGCCCCTTTGTCGCGCAGGATGCGGGTGAGTTTGCGCGTGTCGATGCCGGCAATCGCGGGAATGTTCTGCTCCAGCAGATAAGCAGACAGGTCCTGGCTCATGCGGAAATTGCTCGCACGCACCGGCAGGTCGCGGATGACCAGCCCGGCCGCGAAGACCTTGTTCGACTCGCCATCTTCCGGATTGACACCGACATTGCCGATGTGCGGATAGGTCAGCGTGACGATCTGCCGGCAATAGGACGGATCGGTCAGGATTTCCTGATAACCGGTCATCGCGGTATTGAACACCACTTCACCGGATGCATGGGTCTGCGCGCCGATCGAAACCCCGCGAAATACCGTGCCGTCGGCGAGCACGAGTATGGCGGGAAGACGGTCGAGGGCAGGCAAGGGAGGCTCCCGGAAGTGCGGTTTCGAAGGTACACATGGAAAGCGGGAGAGGCACTTGCCTCTCCCGCTTTCATTGGTCTACGATTATAGACGAACGATGGCAGTCGTTCAATGCGCGGTGGCTATTCCGGGCCCGACTGCCTATTTCAGGCCGAGAACGTCCTGCATGTCGTAGAGACCCGATTTTTTGCCGGCGAGAAAACGGGCTGCGCGCAGCGCGCCCATCGCAAAGGTCGCGCGGCTGGCGGCTTTGTGCGTGATTTCCAGCCGTTCACCGGTGCCGGCGAACAGCGCGGTGTGATCGCCGACGATGTCGCCCCCACGCACGGTGGCGAATCCGATCGTCGATGCCTTGCGCTCGCCGGTAACGCCTTCGCGACCGTAAATCGCGTCCTTTGCAAGATCGCGCCCGAGCGCGGCGGCGATCACTTCGCCCATGCGCAGCGCCGTGCCCGAAGGTGCGTCCACCTTGTGGCGGTGATGCGCCTCGATGATTTCCACGTCGTAGCCTTCGTTCAGCACCTTTGCAGCGAGTTCGGCGAGTTTGAACGTGAGATTCACGCCGACGCTCATGTTGGGCGCCATCACGATTGAAATCTTTTTCGCTGCTTCGACGATCTGCGCTTTCTGGGCGGGCTGGAAGCCGGTCGTGCCGATGACCATGCGCACCCCCAGCGCGCTGCACCGTGCGAGGTGGGCGAGCGTCCCTTCGGGGCGCGTGAAATCCACCAGCACGTCGCAATCCGCGAGCGAACCGTCCAGGTCGGCGGAAATTCGGACGCCGCAGGGCGCCCCCACGAGTTCACCGGCGTCCCTGCCGAGAAACGGATTGCCGGGAAGTTCGAGCGCCGCCTTGAGGTGAAAATCCGTCGATTGTCCGACGGCTTCGATCAATGCGCGTCCCATGCGCCCGGCACTTCCCGCAATTGCGATCTGCTGAGTTGTCATCACACCGTATGCAAATGAACCCGCAAAAGCCTGTCAGGGCCGGCGTGCTTCGGAAGACGCCTGCGAAAGCGTGTCTGCCGGCACCATGTCGCCCTCGACACGCTTGAGCTTGTCGCCGTCGAAAACGACGGTGATCTTGTGCTGCGTGTGCACGTTGTTCGCCTTGCCGGTCAGATAGACATAATCCCAGCGGTTAGGATGGAACGCATCGGCGATCAGCGGTGTGCCGAGAATGAACCGCACCTGGGAGCGCGTCATCTCCGGTTTGAGCTTTGCCACCATCGCCTGGTCGACGTAGTTGCCCTGCTGGATTTCGATCTTGTGCGGCACCAGCATGCAGCCGGCGAACAGCATCGGTAACAGAAACAGGAGGCGCATCATTTTCCCAGTTGCGATTCGACACGAAGGCCGGGCGCGGTTTCCAAGCAGATTGAAAACCGCTATAGTAAATCACCCTTCCCTGCCTGTCAGTCCCGCCATGAGTACGCCCCACGATCTGAAGAACATCGGACTGAAAGCGACGCTGCCGCGCCTGAAGATCCTCGACCTGTTCGAAAACAGCGACGTGCGGCACCTCACGGCCGAGGACGTCTACAAGATTCTGCTCAACGAAGGCATGGAAATCGGGCTTGCCACGATTTATCGCGTGCTCACGCAGTTCGAGCAGGCCGGCATTCTGATCCGGCACCACTTCGAGTCCGGCAAAGCGGTATTCGAGTTGAACCAGGGCGGCCACCACGATCACCTGGTGTGCCTTCAATGTGGGCGGGTGGAAGAGTTCGTGGACGCGGAGATCGAGCGCCGCCAGACGAAAATCGCCAAGGATCGCGGCTTCTCCATCCACGAACACTCGCTACAGCTTTACGCCGATTGCATCAAGCCGGATTGTCCGAACAAGCCAAAAGCGTAAGCCGCGCAAAGCGGTGCATCGATTTGGGTTCACCGTTTGCTGTTCGCGGTATTGGCGTTCACCGTCTCGAGTAATTCGGCGGCGTGCCTGCGGGTCGTTTCGGTGATTTTCACGCCCCCCAGCATGCGCGCAATTTCTTCCACTCTGGCGGCGCGGTCCAGCACATTCACCGCACTGGCCGCCTTGCCGTTAGCCGCGGATTTGCTCACCCGCCACTGATGGTCGCCGGCGGCGGCGACCTGGGGCAGATGGGTCACACACATCACCTGATGCTCGCGCCCCAGCGCTTTGAGCATATGCCCGACGATTTCGGCGACCCGCCCGCCGATGCCGGCGTCGACTTCGTCAAAAATCAACGTCGGCACCGCGGCGACCTGGCTGGTGACGGTTTGGATCGCAAGGCTCAATCGCGACAGCTCTCCCCCCGACGCCACTTTCGCCAGGGGTCGTGGCGTCGTGCCGGCGTGTCCGGCAACCAGGAATTCGATCTGCTCCAGTCCATGGGCATTACCCTCGGCCAGTGGATTGAGGGAAATCTCGAACGCGCCTCCGGCCATCGCCAGGGTCTGCATGGATGCAGTGACTTTTTTCGCGAGATCCGCCGCGCCTTTTTTTCGCGCGGAGGAAAGCCTGATAGCAACGTTCCCGTACGTCTTCCGGGCCTCCGATTCGCGCTGGCGCAATGCATCCGCGTCGAAACCCTCGGCCAGTTCGGCCAGTCGCACCTTGATATCTCGCAGGCGCCCGGGAATGTCCTCGATCTGCAGCCTGAATTTGCGCGCCGCGGTGTGGACCGCGTCAAGCCGGGCCTCGACGTCGCGCAAGCGCTGCGGATCCAGTTCGAGGCGCTGCTGATAATGCCGCAGGCCATAGACGGTTTCCTGCAGCTGGATCTGCGCGGGCTCCAGCGCATCGAGAATTTCCCTGAGCGTTGGATCGAAGTCGAGCAGGCCATGCAAACGCGACAGCACCGAGGCCACCGCGGTCAGGCTCGACGCCTCGCCTTCGGACAACACATCCAGGCTGAATTGAACCGCTTCGATCAGGCTGGCGGCATGCGCCAGGCGTCGGTGTTCGATTTGCAGTTCGTCCCACTCGTCGGTCCGGAACGCCAGTCCTTCGAGTTCCTTCGCCTGCCACTCGAGTTGCTCGCGTTCCGCGACCAGTGCCTGTGCGTTCGTTTCCAGCGCCACGAGCTGGCGGCGAATGTCCTGCCATGCCCGAAAAGCCTCCGAGACGTGCCCGGCCAGTTCGGCGGCGCCGGCATAACCATCGACGAGTTCGCGTTGCGCGGTGCCACGCAGCAGCGACTGGTGGGCATGCTGCCCGTGGATGTCGATCAGATGTTCGCCGATGTCCTTCAGTTGCTGCACGGCGGCGGGGCGGCCGTTCACGTAAGCGCGCGAACGGCCCGAGGCTTCGATGACTCTGCGCAGCAGGCATTCGCCGCCGTCCCCGGCAAGATCGTTGTCGTCGAGATATTTGGCCAGCGCGGGGATGCGCGCCGCCGCAAATTCGGCGCTCACTTCGGCCTTTTCCCTGCCTTCGCGAACCAGCCCGGACTCGGCGCGCTCGCCGAGCACGGTCGCCAGCGCGTCGACGAGGATCGATTTTCCCGCACCGGTCTCGCCGGTCAGCACGGTGAATCCGGATTGGAATTCCAGGTCCAGCCGTTCAACGATGACGAAATCGCGGATGCTAAGAGTACGCAACATGGTCGCTTGTTAGGAATCGGCGGCCGCGGGTTTAGAGCGTTTCGCTCCAGTGCAGTTTTTCGCGGAGCATATGATAGTAATTGTGCCCCAGCGGATGCAGCAGCCGGATCGAATTCGGGCAGCGCCGGACCAGGATCCTGTCGCGCTCCTTCATTTCGTGATGCGAGTGGCTGTCGAAATGCGCGCGCGCATCGGCAGCCTTGAGGATCATGATTTCGATTCCCGATTCGGCTCCGACGACGATGGGCCGGTTAGACAGCGTATGCGGACACACGGGTACCAGGCCGATAACGTTCAGACTGGGATGCAGGATCGGACCGCCCGAAGACAGGGCATACGCTGTGGAACCGGTCGGGGAGGTCACGATCAGGCCGTCGGAGCGCAGGTTATAGACGAACTTGCCGTCGATGCGCACCTCCAGTTCGATCAGGCTGCCTTCGGCGCCCTTGTTCACCGAGATGTCGTTGAACGCCACCACGTCCAGTATCCGGCGTTCCGCGCTCCAGACTTCGGCTTGCAGCAACATGCGCGATTCCTCGACAAACTTGCCATCGAGGATGGCCGCCATCGCATCGAACATGCCGCCCATCGACAAATCGGTCAGAAAACCCAGGCGACCCTGGTTGATGCCGACCAGGGCCACGTCGAAAGGCGCAAAGGTGCGGGCGATGTTGAGCATCGTGCCGTCGCCGCCGATAACGATGGCCAGTTCGGCGGCGCGCCCGACCTCCTCGAGTGACAGCACGGCATAGCTGTTTTTGCCGACGTGGGTTGCTGTCAAAGGATCAAGGAGCACCTGCACCCCGCGTTCGTGCAGGAACTGTGCGAGACGTAGCACAGGTTCGGCGATCTCCGGGCTTTTGTATTTCCCGATCAGCGCGATGGTCTTGAATGTCTTCGACATGCTCCGAATTAGAGCACATTTGCCGACCCGGCTCCCACCGGGAGCCGACAGGGCGCGACTCGGGCACGGTAGAATGACTTCATGACCACGAGCGAGCCTTTTCCCAGCGAACGCGCGCAGCGACTGCTCAAGATGCTGGTCGAACGCTATATATCCGACGGCCAGCCGGTCGGGTCGCGCGCGCTGGCCCGGTTTTCCGGCCTCGAACTGAGCCCGGCCAGCATTCGCAACGTCATGGCGGACCTGGAAGAGTTGGGCTTCATCGCCAGTCCGCATACCTCGGCAGGCAGGGTGCCCACCCCGCGCGGTTACCGTTTCTTCGTCGACACGCTGCTCAAGGTCCGGCCTCTGGACCAGGTCGAGATCGATCAACTGGAGGAACAGCTTCAACCGGACAACACGCAGAAGCTCGTCGCCCAGGCCTCGCACCTGTTGTCCGACCTGACCCGGTTCGCGGGCGTGGTGATGACGCCCAAGCGCAGGACCGCCGCCTTCCGCCACATCGAATTCCTGAGCCTGTCCGAGAAACGCATCCTGCTGATCATTGTCGCACCAGATGGGGACGTGCAGAACCGCATCATCCTGACCGACCGGGCCTACACGCCTTCCGAATTGATCGAAGCGGGAAACTTCCTGAACCAGAACTTCGCGGGACTGACTTTCGACGAGATCAAGGGTCGCATTCATGCAGAGCTGCGCCAGCTGCGCGAGGACATGACGCAGTTGATGACCAGGGCGCTGGAAGCGGGCAATGAAGCGATGGGCCAGCCCTCCGAGGACTACGTGCTATCGGGCGGACACAACCTGCTCCACGTCCACGACCTGTCCTCGAACATGGTGAACCTGCGCAAGCTTTTTGACATGTTCGAGCAGAAAACCAGCCTGCTGCAATTGCTCGACATCAGCAGCCGTGCGGAGGGTGTGCAGATTTTCATCGGCGGAGAATCCGGCCTGGTACCGCTGGACGAATGCAGCGTGGTGACAGCGCCCTACGAAGTGGATGGGCAGGTGGTCGGGACCGTCGGCGTGGTCGGGCCGACCCGCATGGCTTACGAGCGCGTGATCCCGATCGTCGACATCACGGCCAAGCTGCTGTCGAGCGCGCTGTCTCAACATTAACCGAGTCCTGAGTCCTGGGCCCTGAGTCCCGGCTGGCTCAGTGCCGGGTTCTCGTGACCGATCATTGGGAACCTCGATGCGCTACCTCCCCGAACCGAAGCACCAGCACGGCACCATCGCCAAGACCGGCATTCTGCTGATCAACCTCGGCACCCCGGAGGCGCCTACCGCAAGGGCGTTACGGGTTTATCTGCAACAATTCCTGTCGGATCCACGGGTGGTCGAAATTCCGCAACCGCTCTGGTGGATGATTCTCAACGGATTCGTTCTGCGCACGCGCCCCGCAAAATCGGCGGCGAAGTACGCGCTGATCTGGACCAACGAAGGTTCGCCGCTCGCGGTGCATACCGCGAAACAGGCGGCCTTGCTCAAAGGCTACCTCGGAGAACGGATCAAGACCCCGCATGCCGTGGCATGGGCCATGCGCTACGGCCAGCCTTCGATCGAAAAGACATTGCTGGGCTTGCGCGAACAGGGCTGCGACCGCATGCTGGTGTTGCCGCTTTATCCGCAATACGCAGCCAGCACGACAGCCAGCGCCTTCGATGCCGTATTCGAAACCGTGAAGCAGATGCGCAATGCCCCTGCGCTGCGGCTGGTCAAGCATTATCACGATCACTCCGCCTACATTGCCGCGCTGGCGAAGAGCGTAAACGATTACTGGGTGACCAACGGCCGTCCCGACAAGCTGCTCATGAGCTTCCACGGCTTGCCGCGTTTCTCGCTCGACCGCGGCGACCCTTATCACTGCGAGTGCCACAAGACGGCGCGGTTGCTGGGCGAAGAACTCGGCCTGGCACCTGAGCGCTATCAGGTCTCGTTCCAGTCCCGTTTCGGGCGTACCGAATGGCTGAAGCCCTATACCCTGCAAACAGTGAAGGAACTCGGCAAGCGCAAGACCGGCAGGCTGGACGTGATCTGCCCGGGCTTCGTTTCGGATTGCCTGGAAACGCTGGAGGAGATCGGCATCGAGAACAAGTCCGCTTACCTCAAGGCCGGCGGCGCAGAGTTGCGCTACATTCCGTGCCTGAATGAACGCCATGAATGGATCCAGGCGCTCGCGCGCATTGCCGCCGAAAACCTGCAGGGTTGGGCATTGACGGACTGGGAGGCCGGTTCGGCGCTGCGCGCCGCCGCTGCGGGGCGGGAGCGTGCTCTGGCCCTCGGCGCAAAAAACTGAATTCCAGACCTTAAAGCAGCGTGGCGCCCTGGTTGCGACCGTGGTCGGTTTTGCGGTCATACTCTTCGTCGAGCGCCTGGTATTTCGCCACGATGGCCTGCGCCGCCCCATTTGCGGCCGCCTCCAGATCCTCACAATTGCCGGCCGGCTTGGCCGTGAGCACAGCGGCCTCGATTTCCCTGCCGGCTTTCAGTCCATGCTCCTTGTGGACGGCCTCATGGCGCTGCAACGCGTCGAGAAATTTTGCCCAGACCGCCTTCAGCCCGGAGGCCCCTTTGCTCTCACCCCGCCATTTTGGCAAGGTCTGGGCGATGCCGACCGCAACCGCGACCTCCTTCATCGAGCATGCGGTTCCCTGCTGCCGGTGCCCGAATTTCCATTGAATATCCCATCGGGTCCTGCCCGCGTAATGCTTGCCGTCGGTGCCAACAGGCCCGTTCTGATCGAGTTGGGCGGCCAGCACGCTAGCCGACGGACCATCGATGTAGTAGTAACTCGTGTGCACGCGCGCCAACGGTTCGCCGGCAACAGGCGCCGCGGGTATCGAGACCAGCGTGGTCAGTATCAACAAAATTTTGCGCATTCCCGGCAGCTCCTTGAAGTCGCGCCCGCAGGTCAAGACGCCACGCGGATCGGGCCGGTAGTATAGCGTCCGTTTTTTCGCCGGAACGGGGTTGAAACAGGCGGCCATGCCCCCAGATCATGTTCGGTTTCGTCCCAGGAGGAATTTGAATGCAGGACCCGCATAAGACAGCCTCGGCGCAGGAAGCGGAATCCGCCGCGCAGAGCGCGCCGCCGAATGCGGCCGCCAACGATCCGATACCGGCGGCGGCGCCAAGTCTGGAAGCATTGCTCGAAAAGGCCGAGACCGCCGCGCAGGAGCATCGCGACGCATGGCTGCGGGCCAAGGCCGACGCCGACAACATACGCAAGCGGGCGCAGAGCGATCTGGCCAATGCCCACAAATACGCCCTGGAGAATTTCTCGGCCGAACTGATTCCGGTGCGCGACAGCCTGGAGGCAGCACTGGCCAGCCCGACCGCGACTGCGGACTCCCTGAGAAGCGGCGTCGAACTTACGTTGAAACAGCTCACGGCGGCTTTCGATAAATTTTCGATCCGTGAAATCAATCCCTTGGGCGAGAAGTTCGATCCCCATAAGCATCAGAGCATCAATATGGCCGAGTCCGACGCAGAACCCAATTCGGTGGTCGGCGTGCTGCAGAAAGGCTACAGCCTAAATGAGCGGATACTGCGCCCGGCGCTGGTCAGCATCGCCAAACCAAAGGCTTCCGCTTGATATTCCGGTCCCGAGCCCAAACCTACGAAGGCAAAGGCTTTATTACTTTCGAGCAGAGGAACCATCATGGCAAAAATCATCGGCATTGACCTGGGCACCACGAACTCCTGTGTGGCCGTCATGGAAAACGGCCAACCCAAGGTCATCGAGAACTCGGAGGGCGCGCGTACGACACCTTCGATCGTCGCTTACATGGACGACGGGGAGATTCTGGTCGGCGCACCCGCCAAGCGCCAGGCGGTCACCAATCCGAAGAACACCTTGTTCGCGGTGAAACGCCTGATCGGCCGCCGCTTCACCGAGAAAGAGGTGCAGAAGGACATCGATCTGATGCCCTACAAGATCGCGCAGAACAGCAACGGCGACGCCTGGATCGAAGTGCGCGGCAAGAAGATCGCCCCGCCCGAAGTCTCGGCCCAGGTATTGATCAAGATGAAGAAAACCGCCGAGGATTATCTCGGCGAACCGGTCACCGAGGCGGTGATCACGGTGCCCGCCTACTTCAACGATTCGCAGCGCCAGGCCACCAAGGACGCCGGCCGCATTGCCGGGCTCGACGTCAAGCGCATCATCAACGAGCCGACCGCGGCGGCTCTCGCCTTCGGCATGGACAAGAAGGAGGGTGACCGCAAGATCGCCGTCTATGACCTGGGCGGCGGCACCTTCGACATCTCCATTATCGAAATTGCGGAAGTCGACAAGGAACATCAGTTCGAAGTGCTCTCCACGAACGGCGATACTTTTCTCGGCGGCGAGGACTTCGACCAGCGATTGATGGACTATCTGGCCGACGAATTCAAGAAGGACCAGGGCATCGACCTGCGCAACGACGTGCTCGCTCTGCAGCGCCTGAAGGAATCAGCAGAGAAGGCCAAGATCGAGCTTTCTTCGACCCAGCAAACCGAGGTCAATCTTCCCTATATCACGGCGGATGCTTCCGGGCCGAAGCATCTGGCGATCAAGATCACGCGTGCCAAGTTCGAAAGCCTGGTCGAGGAATTGATCCAGAAGACGGTCGAGCCCTGCCGCATGGCCATCAAGGATGCCGGCGTGAAGCTCGATGACATCTCCGACGTAATCCTGGTCGGTGGTATGACCCGCATGCCCAAGGTGCAGGACAAGGTCAAGGAAATCTTCGGCAAGGAACCGCGCAAGGACGTCAATCCTGACGAGGCGGTAGCGGTCGGCGCCGCTATCCAGGCCGGCGTGCTGCAGGGCGAAGTCAAGGACGTTCTGCTGCTCGACGTGACGCCACTTTCGCTCGGCATCGAAACGCTCGGCGGCGTGATGACCAAACTCATCCAGAAGAATACGACCATCCCGACCAAGGCGCAGCAGGTGTTCTCCACCGCCGACGACAATCAGACGGCGGTGACGATCCATGTGCTGCAGGGCGAGCGTGAGATGGCCGCCGGCAACAAGAGCCTGGGCCAGTTCAACCTCGCCGACATTCCGCCCTCACCGCGCGGTCTGCCGCAGATCGAGGTCGCGTTCGACATCGACGCCAACGGCATCCTGCACGTTTCGGCCAAGGACAAGGCCACCGGCAAGGAAAACAAGATCAAGATCCAGGCGAACTCAGGCCTTAAAGAAGATGAGATCAAGCGCATGGTCCAGGACGCCGAAGAGCACGCCGACGAGGACCACAAAGCGCGCGAGCTGGTTGACGCGCGCAACCAGGCTGATAGCCTGACTCACGCGGTGAAGAAATCGCTCACGGAGCACGGCGACAAGATCGGGGCGGACGAGAAGTCCGTCATCGAAAGCGCGATCAAGGATGTGGAGGAAGCCATCAAAGGTTCCGACAAGGAAGCGATCGAGGCAAAGACCAAGGCTCTCACGGAAGCGTCGCATAAACTGGCTGAAAAGATGTACGCACAACAACAGCCTGAAGGCGGCGGCGCTCCGCAGCCCGAGGCTGCCGGCAGCAAAGCCGACGAAAGCAATGTCGTGGATGCCGAGTTCGAGGAAGTGAAAGACAAGAAGTCCGCCTGACGGGGGTCAGGCGAAAGTGTGAGGGGTGAGACGGACATCCGGCTCACCCCTTGTGTCGTTTGGCGAAGCAAGGCGGCGACTTTGCGGCGAAAGAATCAATAAATGGCGAAACGCGACTACTACGAAGTGCTGGGCGTCAATCGCGATGCTTCGGAAGAAGACATCAAGAAGGCCTACCGCAAGCTGGCGATGAAACATCATCCGGACCGCAATCCGGACAATCCTAAAGCAGAAGGGCAGTTCAAGGAGGCGAAAGAAGCTTACGAAGTGCTTTGCGACGCCGGCAAACGCGCCGCATACGATCAGTACGGCCACGCCGGTGTGGACGCACAGGCCGGCATGGGCGCGGGCGCGGCGGGCGCCGGTTTCGGCGGCTTTGCCGATGCCTTCGGCGACATCTTCGGTGACATTTTCGGCGCGGGCCGCGGCCGCTCCAACGTCTATCGTGGCGCGGATCTGCGCTACAACCTCGAAATTTCCCTGGAGGAAGCCGCCCGCGGGACGGAGACCCGCATCCGCATCCCGACCATGGAGGAGTGCGAGACCTGCAAAGGCTCCGGCGCAAAGCCCGGCAGCCAGCCGATCACCTGCCCGACCTGCAACGGCCAGGGCCAGGTACGCATGACCCAGGGATTTTTTTCGATTCAGCAAACCTGCCCGAAATGTCACGGCAGCGGCAAGGTGGTGCAGAATCCGTGCGGGACTTGCAGCGGTGCGGGGCGTCTGAAGAAACAGAAAACGCTGTCGGTGAAAATCCCTCCGGGCGTAGACGAAGGCGATCGCATCCGCCTGACCGGCGAGGGCGAGGCCGGTGTCAACGGCGGCCCGCCAGGCGACCTTTACGTGGTGATGCATATCCGCGCGCACGAGGTCTTTACGCGCGAGAGCAATGACCTGCATTGCGAAATGCCTGTGAGCTTCAGCAAGGCCGCGCTGGGCGGCGAGATCGAGATCCCGACGCTGGACGGTTACGCCAAGATCAAGATTCCCGCTGAAACCCAGTCAGGGAAAGTATTCAGGCTGCGCGGCAAGGGCATCAAGGGGGTTCGCAGCCAGTCCTTCGGCGACCTGCTCTGCCACGTTGTCGTGGAAACGCCGGTCAATCTCACGGCGCGCCAGAAGGAATTGCTGCACGAACTCGAGCAAATCAATGACAATGATGCCGGCCGCCACAATCCACGTGCCAAAAGCTGGATGGACAAAGTCCGCGAATTCTTCGAGTCGTAGAATTGAGGATCGGAAAAAACAAAAAGAGCCGCAGCGGCCCTTTTTCTATTTCCGTCTACTGGTTTGAAGTGCCCATGGTCTCTGACGCCTGCTTCGCCCGCTGCCGCGCTTCACCGCCTTTCATGATGTCGCCCAGGGCCATCAAAGCGCGGCTGAGAGCTCCCCAGGACTGCGCCTCGCCCGGCTCCTCCCGCGTCCATAGCCGCGCCGCCGCCTCCATCTCCGTCCATTTACCGTCCACCTCGTAAGTGGCGACCTGCAGGAACAGCGGCTGATCGCCCTGCGCCCGCATCCAGAAGGGACTCGAGTTTGCTTGCATGGCGGCAGGGGACGACGCCAGAGCAGCTACCCACTCGACCGGGATCGCAAAAAACGCCGGCTCCGCTGCGCTGCGTTTGAAGAAAGTGGTGATGCCAACCAGATTACCGTGGCGATCGAACAGGCCGCCGCCGGAGGCGCCTTGGCGAAACGCAGCGGTTGTTTGGATGACGTGACCGTTGCGATACGGGTAGAGCGCAGTGACGCGCCCGGACGAAATATTGCGGCCTCCGCCCCCACCGAAACCGATCGCCACAACATCGTCCCCGACTTCCAGCGTATGCGCCGGGGCGATTTGCGCCGGAGGGGCGGTCAACGCAACCGGATGCAAAACGCACAGATCTGCGCCAAAGTCGCCGGGACCGCGCTCGACTTCAGTGCCGACTGCCCCTTCCAGGATGACCACCCTGCCGGTGCCCGGAATGACATGGCAGTTGGTCACAACGCGACCGTCCGTCAGCACGACCCCGGAGCCGAATGAAGTACTGCTGGAGTCCGGAATCCGGGCGACTACCCTGACGACGCTGGCGGCGACTTTGCCATAGGCGGCATAGTCAACGGCGATAGCTGGAAAGGACAGCAACCACAACGACACAACAACCGGTAAACGTTCGTGCATTTCGGATACCTTCCGTTTTTCAGGGGCAGATATCCTCCCGACCGCATCGAATTTTTGTTGCTTGCACGGCACGCAGCCCGTTCGGCATGAACGCGCTGGCCTTTCTCCCCACCTACTTCCGATCCTTGCTCCGGATTCTTGGTAAGGGCCGATGCCTGTCGTTAGTATAGCAATCACCGTACCAGCAACGGAACAGGCGTGCCTCGGGCTCTAATTGCGGCGCCAGGTCGTTCCCGCCGGGCCGTCTTCGAGGACGATGCCGGCCGCAAGCAATTCGTTGCGGATGCGATCGGATTCGGCGAAGTTCTTCGCCTTCTTTGCCGCCGCCCGCGCAGCGATCATTTCTTCGATCTGTGCAACGGTCCAGCCGACGGGCAAAACACCGCGTAAAAACTCCTCGGGACTGCGTTGCAGCAATCCCAACGTCCCGGCCAGAGATTTGAGTTGCCCCGCAGCCGCTTGGGAGCGGCTACGATTGACCTCATTGGCCAGCTCGAACAGCACGGCGACAGCTTCGGGTGTGTTGAAGTCGTCGTTCATCGCCTCGCAAAATCGGGCGGCGGCAGGCTGTTTCCAGTCGATCGGCACGGCGTCGGCCGGAACCGCCTTGAGTGCGGTGTACAAGCGCGTCAATGCGCCTTTGGCATCATCGAGATGTTGGTCTGAATAGTTTATTTCACTGCGATAGTGCGCGCGCACGATAAAGAAGCGCACCACTTCGG
>DATFUO010000148.1:0-8138 GCA_035260785.1 Burkholderiales bacterium | reverse complement strand
GTCACAGGGACGGCAGCGTACGATGGCTGGAAAGCAACGGCATGCCATTGTTCAGCGAAGACGGTTCCCTGACCGGTTTTCGCGGCGCCGATCGCGATATTACCCAGCGCGTATTGCAGGAGAAGAAACTGACCCGCCTGTCGCGAATCCGCGATGTTCTGGGGAGTTTTTCTTCCGCCATCATCCGGCTGCGGCAGCGCGAAGAATTGCTGCAGGAATTCTGCCGGATCGCCGTGGAAGTTGGCGGAATGCACATGGCGTGGGCAGGCCTGGTCGACGAAGATGCGGCTTGCGTGCGCCCGGTCGCCTCCCACGGGGCGGTCGATGCATATCTGGACGCGCTCGATTTCTCGATCCCGCCGCTTTCTCCGGCGCAGGAGACCCTGGCTGCGATCGCCGTGCGCCAGAAAGCGCAGCAGGTTGTAAACGACATCGACGGTTACGCAATACCGCACATCTGGCGCGAACAGGCGTTGCGGCGCGGATATCGCGCTGCGGCGGCGCTGCCCTTCATGTCCGGTACGCGGGTGACGGCGGTAGGGGTGCTGTTCGCCGCGGAAGGAAACTTCTTCGATGAAGATCAGATCAAGCTGCTTGCAGACCTGTCTGCGGACGCTTCGATTGCCCTCGAGCACATGGAAAAACAGGAGCGCATCGACTACCTGTCCTACTACGACACCATTTCCGGCCTGGCCAATCGCACGCTCCTGCTGGAACGCCTGCAGCAGTTTTCGCACGAGGCAAAAAGAAATAACAAGAAGCTCGCATTGATGATCCTGGATATCGAGAGATTCCGGTTCATCAACGAATCGATGGGGCGCGGGGCGGGAGATAGTCTGCTCAAAGCGCTCGCCGACCGGCTGCGCGACTCCGACGACAGCGAGCGGATAGGTCGGGTCGGCATGAACAGTTTCGCGATCGTATTGCCCAACGTGGCCGACGAAATCCATGCCTCGCGCCTGATCGAGGAAAAGCGCAAGACCCTGCTGTTGAATCCGTTCACGATCGACGGGCGCGACCTGCGTATTGCGGCACGCTGCGGCGTCGCCATTTTTCCGGACGACGGCAGTGATCCTGAAACGCTGATGCGCAACGCGGAGGCGGCCCTCGCGCGGGCGAAGCAGGCCGGCGAAGCCGCCGTTTACTACACCCCCAAACTCAATGCCGACGTCGCCGAACGGCTTGCCCTGGAAAACAAGCTGCGCCAGGCACTCGATGAGCATCGCTTCGTGCTGCATTACCAGCCCAAGGTCAGCCTGGCGAGCGGCCAGATCGAAGGACTGGAGGCACTGATCCGCTGGAACGACCCGGATAGCGGACTGGTGCAGCCGTCGCGTTTCATTTCCGTTCTCGAGGAAACCGGCATGATCCTGGAGGTGGGAAAATGGGCGTTGATCGAATCGGCACGTGTGTTCCAAAAATGGAGGACTGAAGGAATCGCCGCCAAGCGCATTGCCGTGAACGTCTCCGCGATTCAGTTACGGCAACGCGATTTCGTCGATTTCGTCCGTCAGATTTTCAATGACTATGGGCCCGAGAACGGGATCGACATCGAAATCACCGAAAGCATGGTGATGCAGGACATCGAGCGAAGCGCCGATATCCTGCGCGCCTTGCGCGACGCGGGCGCCAAAATCGCCATGGACGATTTCGGGACCGGATACTCCTCGCTGAGTTATCTTGCGCGCCTGCCGATTGATGCGTTGAAAATAGACCGCTCCTTCATCAGCACAATTACCGAGCGTCAGGATGACGTCGAAATCGCGTCGGCGATCATATCCATGGCACAGTCGCTCGGATTGATCACCATCGCAGAAGGAGTCGAAACGCAGCCGCAATGCGATCTGCTGCGCGCACTCGGCTGTCACCAGATTCAGGGTTATCTGGTCAGCCGGCCGTTACCCGAGGAAGAAATTCTGAAGATGCTCCCCCGCGTCTAGCCACCGCGCAGAAAGTCGAAGTCGCAGCCTCCGTCGGCCTGCAGGATGTGCTGGTTGTAGAGCCGCGCATAACCTCTTGGCGGCAGGGGTGGCGGCCGGAAAGCCTCGCGACGCCTCGCCATTTCCGATTCACTGACCAGCAGATCCAACTTCCTGTCCTTTACGGACAAGCGGATGCGATCGCCGGTTTTCACCAGCGCCAGCGGCCCGCCCGATGCGGCATCCGGCGTGATATGCAGAATCACCGTGCCGAACGCCGTGCCACTCATGCGCGCATCGGAAATGCGCACCATGTCCTTCAGCCCTTTTTGCGCCAGCTTCTTCGGAATAGGCAAGTACCCGGCCTCCGGCATGCCCGATGGACTGCGCGGCCCGGCGTTCTTCAGCACCAGAAAATCCTCCCTGGTGACATCGAGGTCCGGCGAGTCGATTCGCGCAGATAAATCCTCCAGCGACTCGAATACCACCGCCTTGCCCTCTTTCTCGAACAGGCCTTCATCGGCTGCGGCCCGCTTCAGGATGGCTCCGCCCGGCGCGAGGCTGCCGAACAGGGCGACCAGCCCTCCCACAGGCGTGATCGGCTTGGATCGCGAGCGGATCACGCTGCGATCGACGAATGGCACGGCCCGGGCCACGCGCTTGCCCAGTGTTTCTCCGGCGACGGTCATGCAATCGAGATGCAGCATATCCTTCAATTCGACAAGCAAGGCGCTCATGCCCCCGGCCGCGTGGAAATCCTGCATGTAGTGGCTGCCCGTCGGCTTGAGATCGATCAGCACCGGCGTTTCGTCGGAAAGACGATTGAGTTGTGCCAGCGAAATCCTGATGCCGCGACGTCCGGCAATCGCAGTGAGATGGATGATCGCGTTCGTCGATCCGCCGATCGCGAGCAATACGCGCAACGCGTTCTCGACCGATTTATCGGTGACGATCTCGGAGGGCCGCGGCCCCTTGGCCTTGATCATTTCCACAGCGCGAACGCCCGTTGCCTCCGCTGCGCGAATGCGGTCGGCGTGCACCGCGGGGATGGCCGCCGTATCCGGCAGGCTCATCCCCAGCGCTTCGGCGACACAGGCCATGGTGCTGGCAGTGCCCATGACGGCGCATGTGCCCGCCGTGGTCGCAAGATTGCCTTCGATTTCGTCGATGCCTTCGTCGCTGACTTCGCCGGCCCGATATTTTCCCCAGAAGCGGCGGCAGTCGGTACAGGCGCCCAGGCGCTCGCCGCGGAAAGGCATCGCCATCATCGGCCCGGTGACCAACTGGAGCGCCGGCACGTCGGCTGAGATCGCCCCCATCAGTTGAGCCGGTACGGTCTTGTCGCAGCCGCCAATCAGCACGACTGCGTCCATGGGTTGTGCCCTTACCATTTCCTCGACGTCGATCGCCATGAGGTTGCGGAACATCAGGCTGGTCGGGCTCAGGAACACCTCTCCAAGCGAGATGGTCGGAAAGTCTACCGGGAGTCCGCCGGACCCGAGCACCCCGCGCTTGACCGCCTCCACCAGTTCCGGAACGTAGCGATGACAATTGTTGAATCCGCTCGCCGATTGCGCGATGCCGACGATCGGCCGGCTCAGCATGTCCTTCGAGTAGCCCATGGACCGGGCGAAGGAGCGTCTCAGGTAGGCGGCAAATTCCGGGTCGCCGTAATTGGTGAGGTTGCGGCGGATACCGCCGTTGTCGTTTTTGTCGGCCATGATCTGGTAATGGAGAAATGAGCCGATATGATAGGTTCACCCGCCGCTGCGCGCCAACTGGAGTTTTCGCGAGACTCCAGTATTCAGGTTTTGCCGACGAATTGCAGAACCCGTTCCGATTCAGCGCCGCCAGTGGATCTCGCCGGCGGTCCTCTCGCCGATAGTCGTAAGGTCCAGGGTGCGCGGGGTCTCGGACTGCGTCTCGGAAAGCGGGATGCGCCCGCCCATGATCTCGGCAAACTGCTGCGGGTACAACGGAGATTGTCCGGGATCGGCGTAACCGTCCGGATAGAGGGGCTGCGCAGTCGCGGGGTCGTACTTGTCCGTGGCGCCGAACGTATGCAGGATTTCGTGCGAGACGATGACATTGTTCTCTTGCGTCATATGCGTCACGGCGAACACATTGGCGATGCCGATCTGTCCTTCTTTCAATCCGATCGAGTGTTCGACCCGCTGCCTCACGGCGGGATCGAAGTACACCGCGAACACACGCACATCGGGCTTCGGGCCGGTGTAGGCGTCATTGCGCCAGGCCCAGAATCGCAAGCGCAGGCTCCAGAGAATGATCTCCAGCGTGTTGCCGCGAACCGGAGCCGGCGGTGGCGCAGAAGCCACTTGCGGCCCCAGCTTGACGCTCAGGGGATTGGCCAGCGCGAGGCCGTGCCGGCGCGCCTCATCGCGCATGAATTCCCCGATCGACGCAAACGATTGCGAGGACAAGGAGGCCAGGTAGGCTGCCGTGGCCTCGCGACCATCCCCGTTTATGGGATACACCACGACGTCGAGGGTGCGCTCCCAGGACTGGACGAGGGCACGCTTGTGCCATGCGCCCGCCGCCACGCTCGCGAGCACAAACAGCAACAGTGCGATCCGAATCGACCTGGCCATCGGCGGCGCAATCAGAGGCGTTCGATTATCGTTGCGGTGGCTTGCCCGTGACCGATGCACATGACCTGCAAGCCGAGCGTGCCGCCGGTCGCTTCCAGACCCGCGAGCATTTTTGCCATCAGCCCTGCGCCGGTGGCGCCCAACGGATGCCCGTGGGCGATCGCACCGCCCCACGGATTGACTTTGGCCATATCGGGATTCAGTTCCCTGGCCCACGACAGCACGACCGTGGCGAACGCTTCATTGATCTCGATCCAATCCAGATCCCGAATCGTCAATCCGGCCTTGGCCAGAGCAAGCCGCGTCGCGGGAATTACACCGGTGAGTTGCATGGTCGGGTCGGAACCGACGGCGACCCGCGCCCGAAAACGTGCTTTGGCCTTGAAGCCGTCCGCTCGCGCCGCGCGGGCGCTCGCTATGAGCACGGCGGAAGCGCCGTCGGAGATCTGGCTTGAATTCGCCGCCGTGACCACGCCTTTTCCCTCGGGGCGGAATGCCGGTTTCAAGGCGGCCATTTTCGCCTCATCAATCTGCGTCCGGACGCCCTCGTCGCGATCGATCAGACGTGGCTGGCCCTCCGGCGACACGCCTGTTACCGGAATTAGTTCTGCATTCAGCCCGGCCTTCTGCGCCATCGTGGCCCGGCGATGGCTCTGTTTGGCAAACTCGTCCACGTCCTGGCGCGACAACCCCCACTTGTCCGCAACGCGCTCGGCGCTTTCTCCCTGATGGATCAATTCGTGGCGCTTGAACAATTCCGGATCGAGCTTTTCGAACCCGCTTGCCGGATCGCCCAGTCCGATGTCGAGGAACATTGGCACCCGGCTCATGCTTTCGACGCCGCAACCGATGACGTAGTCCATGTCGCCCGCGGCGACCGCCTGGGCGGCGAAATGCACGGCTTGCTGGCTGGAGCCGCACATGCGGTTCAACGATACCCCCGGCACTTCGACCGGAAGTTTCGACAGCAACACCGCAAGCCGCGCCGGATTCGCTCCCTGTTCGCCGGCCAGCGTGACCGTGCCGTCGATCACGTCTTCGATTTTGTTCGGATCGACCCCTGTTCGGGCGAGCAGGCCGTCGATTGTGTGCGCGAGCAACGCATCGGGCCGCTGCTCCCGCAAGGCGCCGCCGCGCCGCCCGAAGGGCGTGCGCACCGCGTCAATAATCAGCGCTTCGTTCATGACAATCTCCGAACCTTGCCGTTACCGAATGTCGCGGCTGAAACGTATCGTGCCCTTTTCGATGCCCTCGAGCACGACCGGAAGTCCGCCCGCCGCGAGCATCCATTCCAGGCGGTGGTCGCGATACTGGCGCTTGATCTTGCCTTTCCTGAGCATGTCGGCAAGATCGGGCAGGTTGGCGACGACTTCCTCCACCTGCTTCCTGACTTTATCCACGCTCGGCCTCTGGTTGGCGCGCGCCAGCCATTGCGCGAGCTGCGATTCCTTGGGCGGAAGGTAGCCGTACATCGCCGAGCGATTGACGAACGGCACGACGCAAACATCCCCCCAACCGAATTGCTCGCCGTTGAACCAGGGGCGCGAACCGAGTTGCCGATCGAGCCAAGCCTGGTAGCCTTGGATATTCCTTTTTCCGTATGCCACCATTTCTTCCGCGAGCGTTCCGGCCGCCCGCTGGAATCGCGTGATCTCCATCGTGCCCCAGTTGTTAGGTTCGTATTGGGTGTCCATCACGTCCTCGATCATCCGTACCCGTGCCCGCTCCGCCGGCGATTTCGGCCGCAACGGAGGATTCGGCCACTTGTCCTCGAGGTACTCCAGGATCACCGTGGAATCGAAGATCCGGAAGTCGCCGTCCACCAGTGCCGGCACTTCCGCGCGCGGATTGGCTTCTACAAAGGCGCCTCCCGCGGTTCCGGCCATCAGCCCGTCCGCCGGCAGCGCTTCGAATTCGATGCCTTTCTCGAGCAAGGCAATCTTGACTTTCTGCACATACCCGGACAGCGGGCTTTCGTAGAGTTTCAACATTTCTCTTCTCCCGTTGTATCGATGCCAGCGGCTGCCCGCGTGCGCCGATTTCTGAGATTTCCGCTTGCTCCGGGAAGCCCCGATCCCCTGCATCAGGTCGTGAGCACGACCTTGCCGGCAACCCGTTTGTTCAGCACTTCGTTGAGCGCTTCCGCCGCCCGTTCCAGCGGATAGGTTGCGTGGATATGCGGCCTGACTTTTCCGGCGGCATACATGGCCATGAGCTCCCAGTTGTTCTCGCGATTGCGCTCGGGCTCGTTTTTCGTGAATGCGCCCCAGAACACGCCGACGATCGAACAGCCTTTCAACAGCATCAGATTGAGCGGAACTTTCGGAATGTCGCCGGCAGCAAACCCCACGACCAGGAAACGCCCCTTCCATGCCATCTCCCGCAGTGCGGGCTCGGAGTAAGGTCCGCCAACCGGATCGTAGATGACATCCAGGCCTTTGCCCGCGGTGACCGCTTTCACCCGCGCACGCAAATCCTCCGAGCCATAATTGATCACCTCGTCCGCGCCATTTTCCCGGCAGACCTTCAGTTTTTCGTCGCTGGACGCGGCCGCAATGACGCGTGCACCCATCGCCTTGCCGATCTGGACTGCCGCCAACCCCACGCCTCCGGCCGCTCCGAGGACCAGCAGGGTTTCTCCAGCCTTGATTTCGGCCCTGTCCTTCAATGCATGATACGAAGTCCCGTACGTGAGAACGAACGCGGATGCCGGGATGAAATCCATGCTGGCCGGCATGGGAATCGTGCGATCCGCATCGACCACCATCTCTTCGGCGAATCCGCCCCAGGTATTGAACGCTATGACGCGGTCCCCCGGCCTGACCCGCGTGACGCCCTCTCCGATTTCCTTGACCACCCCGGCCACTTCCCCGCCCGGAGAGAAGGGCATTTCAGGCTTGAACTGGTATTTTCCCTGGATGATCAGCGTATCTGGGAAGTTCACGCCGCATGCTTTCACGCTCACCACCACCTGACCCTGCCCGGCTTTCGGCGAGGGCACGTCCTCGACGACCAGTTTTCCCGGTAATCCATATTCCTTGCAAAGCACTGCTTTCATTTGTAACCGAACCTCTCTTAACACGAATACCCTCGCGATAGCGTGGAGTACCCTTTTAGGGTCACGAATACCCTCGCGATAGCGCGGAGTACCCTTATTGGATTCACGAAGGGCACGAAGGAGGACTTACACTACAATCCTCTTTATACCCTGACGCATGTGAAGTACGTTGAAATTTAGCAGATAGCCCAATGGGTACTTCCCGAGCCTGAGGTAGGTAACGACTTGTGCCAGATGAATGGGCATCAGTTTCTCCACTGCCTTGGCCTCGACCACTACCAGTCCCTCAACCAAGAGATCCAACCGATAACCGGCTTCGATGCGTTGTCCTTCGTATTCGAGGAGCAAAGTCATCTGTCCTTCGACTCTCATCCCCAAGGGCGCCGGATCGTTGGCCAGACAAGTTTCATCGGCCCCTTCGAGCAACCCCGGTCCCAATGCGGAATGAACACGCATCGCCGCCGCAAGGATTCGCTTACCAAGCTCTTCCACGTCCGCAGACTTGTCCAGCGCCATTTGCCTCAGCCTTCGTGGCCCTTCGTGTTTTCCTTC
>DATFUO010000147.1:0-13398 GCA_035260785.1 Burkholderiales bacterium | reverse complement strand
CAGATACGCCGCGCACACTTCATCGCTGGCAAACCAGTCCTGGAACTCGCTCCATGTGGCCGGATAGTCCCGGCCTGCAACCGGCTTGATATTGTCCACTCGGTCATTGTCGATCTTGTGGAGCTAAATGGATAGCCATTTTATATTAACAGTACCAAGCATATTAATCCCGGCTGCATAGAGGGTTGAATGCAGTGTGGTGGCCACGCACAGGGCTGTCAACTACGTCATGGAGAGTGACCATGTTGCCACCCGAGCCCCGTTTGCTGGACCAGGTGCGAGACCGCATTCGGCTCAAGCACTACAGCATCCGCACGGAGGACACTTACGTCGAGTGGACCCGGCGCTTCATCCTGTTCCACGACAAGCGCCATCCGCGGGAAATGGGAGCCGCGGAAGTCGAGGGTTTCTTGACCCACCTGGCGGTCCACGGCCGCGTTTCCGCGTCAACCCAGAATCAGGCCAAGAGAGCGCTGCTGTTTCTCTATAAAGAGGTCCTCGGCGAGGAATTGCCGTGGCTCGACAACATCGAAACAGCCAAGCGGCCTAAGCGCTTGCCTGTGGTTTTGACCGTGGAAGAAGTAAAGGCCATCCTGGCCGGGGTCGATGGAACCGGCGGGCTCATCCTGCACCTGCTGTACGGAACGGGCATGCGCATTCTCGAATGCCTGCGGCTGCGGGTAAAGGACATCAACTTCGTCAAGCGGGAGATCGTGATACGCGAGGGCAAGGGCTTCAAGGATCGTGTGACCATGTTGCCGGCTTCCCTGGTGGCTTCATTGGATGCCCACTTGAAGCGGGTGGAACGGCTGCACGCGAGGGATCTCACTGAAGGATACGGAGAGGTATATTTGCCCTATGCCCTGGAACGGAAATATCCGAAAGCCGCGCGTGAGTGGGCGTGGCAATACGTCTTTCCTTCGATCAAACGTTCAGTTGATCCGCGATCGGGCGCCATCAGGCGGCACTATGCCGATGAACAGAATATTCAGCGGGTCATGCGCCGGGCCGTACAGGATGCCGGTATCGCCAAGCCGGCCACGCCGCATACATTGCGGCACAGTTTCGCGACGCACTTGCTGGAGTCTGGCTACGACATCCGAACAGTGCAATAGCTGTTGGGGCACGCCGACGTGAGCACGACGATGATCTACACTCACGTCCTGAACCGTGGAGGCCGGGCTGTGCTGAGCCCTTTGGATGCACGTTGAGTCGAGCCTCGAATTCGAAAATCGTTGACACAGAGAACGCAGAGAGACAAACGAGAGTGCGCGCAGGATGCTTCCTCAGGAATCGGACCGCTTGAAAGACCTCACTTTGCACCCTCTCTTTTCTCTCTGCGCTCTTTGCGTCAAAAGCTCTTGAACTTGCCGTTTTCTGCTGGCCCGCATCGGTGACGAATACCTGTGAACTCTGCGTCAAGGACGGTGGAGTAGTGCTCTGGGACGACGGCTTCGCGCGCGTGGTGCTGGCGGGCGATGCGGATCATCCCGGATTCTGCCGTGTGATCCTGAAGGCCCACGCCAGGGAAATGACGGATCTGCCCGAGGCCCACCGCGCGCGGCTGATGGGCATCGTCTATGCGGTAGAGGGATTGCTGCGCGAACTGCTGGCGCCGGAAAAAATCAATCTCGCCAGCCTCGGCAATGCCGTGCCTCATTTGCACTGGCACGTGATACCGAGGTTCTCCGACGATCCGCATTTTCCGGGTTCGGTGTGGTCGGTAAAATTGCGTGAGGGCGCGCGGCCGCTGCCCGCGGGATTCAACCTTGCGTTGCGCCGGCGTCTGGGCGACCTGCTCGGCCGAAACGCCGGCCTGGAATCCAAAGATCGGCAGTCGATCTGAAAAACATTGCCCCCTTCGTGCCCCTTCGTGTTCTTCGTGGTGAGATTTTCAGTCGCTTGAAACTATTAGCCGCCCGCGGGGAAAACGCGTCGTCGTCCGGCGGACAATGGCGGTCAGGCCAACTCCGGATTTACACGGCGGAAAGTTTCGCGATGGACGTCTGGGCGGCCAGCCGGCGGGTGTCCGGGAACACGACCGAAAAAGTGCTGCCGCTGCCCGGCGTGCTCCGGACGTCGAGTCGAGCCTGATGGCGGTTCAGCACGTGCTTGACGATCGCGAGGCCCAGGCCCGTGCCGCCGGTTTCGCGCGAGCGGCTGCGGTCGACGCGATAGAAGCGCTCGGTCAGCCTGTCGATATGCTGCGGTTCGATGCCGATGCCGGTGTCGTGCACGGCGAAGGCCAGGTGGGCGTCGCGCCGCCCCCAGCGTATTTCGATCTCGCCGTTTTCGGGCGTGTAGCGCACGGCATTACTGATCAGGTTGCCGAACGCGCTGCGTAATTCTTCGCCATTGCCCTTGAGCCATTCGGCGCTGTCGAGTTTCACGCGAATCCGGTGGCGGCCGGCGGACAGCACCTGCGCGTCCTGATGCAGGGCACGCAGCATATCCGGCACGTTGACGTCTTCTTCCCGCAGCGGATTCTGCGTACTCTCGAGCCGCGACAGCGTGAGCAGGTCCTCGACCAGCCGCGTCATGCGGCTGGTCTGCTGTCTCATCAGCTCGATCGCGCGTTTCGACATTTCCGGATCCGGGACGTCCATGTCGTCCAGCGTTTCGAGGAAGCCGCCGACCACGGTCAGCGGCGTGCGCAACTCGTGCGAAACGTTGGCGACGAAATCGCGCCGCGTCGTCTCGAGCCGCTCCCAGCGCGTGATATCGCGGCCCAGAATCAGCTTGCGGCTGTTGCCATACGGCACCTGTTGCACGGCCAGCACCATTTCTCCGGCCGGACGCGACATTTTCAGCACCAGCGGTTCGCCGGCGTTATTCGACGACAGATGCTCGACGAACTGCGGCTGTCTGAGGATGTAAGTGATCTGCTGCCCGCGGTCGCGCCGGTTGTCGAGACCGAAATAATCCGCGGCTTTCGGGTTGCACCATTCGATGCGGTCGGCGTCGTCGAGAATGACGACGGCGTCGGGCAGCGCCGCGCCGGCGAGCTGGAAGCGCGACAACGCCTCGCTGAGCCGCGATTCGGTATCGCGTTGGCGCTTGAGCATCCTGAGCATGTGGGAAGACAGGTATTCCCAGGCGCCGGACCCCATCGGCATGGTCCGCGACTGCGGGTCCTGCAGCCAGCGATAGAGCATGGACAGATTGCGCAGGTGATGCAGCAGCAATCCGAGCAGCATCAGGCAGAGCAACAGCAGCGCACCCCTGGAGCCCAGCATCGGCCAGGAAACGAGCGCAATCATGCCGATCAGGACGACGCTGGAGAAGGGCCTGCCCCACATGACCTTCAAGCTTCGGGCCTCGAAAGAATCGGCGGGGATTATCGCAGAATTCCCCGCCGCCGATTTTGGCGGACGGCGGCTCAGCTCGCGGAAAAACGGTAGCCGGTGCCGCGCACGGTCTGCACCAGCCCATCCGTTCCGGTAGGTTCGAGCGCCTTGCGCAGCCGCCGGATGTGCACGTCCACCGTGCGCTCTTCGACAAATACGTGGTCGCCCCAGACCTGGTCGAGCAACTGGGTGCGCGAATGCACGCGCTCGGCATGGGTCATCAGGAAGTGCAGCAATCGGAATTCGGTCGGCCCGAGTTCGATGGGCGCGCCGTTGCCGGTGACGCGATGGCTGGCCGGGTCGAGTTTGAGGCCGCCGAGCTGCACCATGTCGTCCGTCATTTCCGGCGCGCGCCGGCGCAGGACGGCCTTGATGCGCGCATTCAGTTCGCGGGGCGAAAATGGCTTGGTGATGTAGTCGTCGGCGCCGGTCTCCAGACCCTGCAACTTGTCCTGCTCGTCGGAGCGGGCGGTCAGCATGATGATCGGAATCGCGCGGGTGCGCTTGTCGGCACGCAATCGCCGCGCGAATTCGATGCCCGAGAGCCCGGGCAGCATCCAGTCCAGCAGCACCAGGTCCGGCAGTGCGTTGGCCACCAGATGCAGAGCCTGCTCGGCATTGTCGGCGCGCAATGGCTGATGTCCCGCCTGCTTCAGGTTGTAGGCGATCAGTTCCTGGATTGCCGGTTCGTCTTCGACGACGAGGATGGTTGCCGCCATAAAGGACATTTCCCGCCTGGTTTTCGTGTTTGCAATACTATGAAGCAAATGTTACAAGCCCGTGACAGGTTTTAAGACGCCCGCGCCGCTGACGGCTATGATGGCGTCTGACGCGATCCGCGCACTGTCCATTCCAAGAACCGCCGTTTCCGAGAGTCACCATGGCAGGACTTCAACCCGGGACCCCTCGTCCCGTCGAAATCAAATTGCACCAGAAGTCGCGCGTCCTCGAGATCAGCTTCGAGGACGGCAAAAGCTATCGTCTGCCTTGCGAATACCTTCGCGTGTATTCCCCCTCGGCCGAAGTGCGCGGGCACGGGCCTGGCCAGGAGGTCGTGCAGGAGGGGAAAAAGGACGTGCAAATAGCCGCGATCGAGCCGGTCGGCAACTATGCGGTCAAGCTGGTATTCAGCGACGGCCACGACACCGGGCTGTACTCTTGGGATTATCTCTACAGTCTTGGCGAAAATCAGCCCCGCCTGTGGCAGCAGTATCTCGAAAAGCTGGCGCTGGCCGGGGCGTATCGTGAGCCGGCCGACAGCGCGGGGATGCCCGCGCCAGGCGCAAAATCCGCCTGGAAGAAAATCTGAACACGAACGGCAAGTCCTGATGAACTTGGACAAGACCACCGATTTCGGCTTCCAGAAAGTGCCCGAAGACGACAAGGCGAAGAAAGTCGCCGGCGTATTCAGTTCGGTTGCGAATCGCTACGACATCATGAACGACCTGATGTCGGCGGGCCTGCATCGCATATGGAAGCGCTTCGCCGTCGAGGTGAGCGGTGTCCGAAAATCAGGCCGCGTCCTCGATGTCGCCGGCGGGACCGGCGATCTCTCGTCGCTGTTCGCATCCCGGGTCGGCGAAAACGGCGAAGTCTGGCTGACGGACATCAACCGCGAAATGCTCGGGCGCGGGCGCGATCGGCTGCTCGATGCCGGCCACGTCACGCCGGCTGTGCAGTGCGACGCCGAGCGGCTGCCGCTGCCGGAGGGCTATTTCGATTGCGCGATTGTCGGCTTCGGCCTGCGCAACATGACGCACAAGGACAAGGCGCTGGCGGAAATGCTGCGCGTCGTGCGCGCCGGCGGCCGCGTGCTGGTGCTGGAGTTCTCGCAGGTCTGGGCGCCGCTGCGGCCCGCGTATGACGCCTATTCGTTCAGGGTGCTGCCGCTGCTGGGCAAGCTCGTCACCGGTGATGCGGACAGCTATCGTTATCTTGTCGAATCGATTCGCAGGCATCCGGGGCAGGAAGAGCTCAAGCAGATGATGGAGCAGGCCGGCTGCGCACGCGTCGAGTACTACAACCTGGCTGCCGGGGTAGTGGCCCTGCACGTCGGCCACAAACTCTGACCCGATGCTCTCCGGGCCGTTCAGCACGTTCGTCAATCATCTGCTCGCTCCAGCCGCCTGGGCGCGGCAGAGCCTGGCCGAACATGCGGGCAAGATCGCTGCTGTCGACCTGTTCCCTCTGCGTATCGCGGTCGCGATCGATTCCGATGGAACGCTGCGCCCCGCACCAGCAAACGCGCCACCAGCCGTTACGATCCGCCTGACCCATGCCACGGTGCTGCAATTCCTCGCCGAAGGCGAGGAAGCCTGGCGCAGGGCGAATGTGGAAGGCGATACCGGTTTCGCGGCGGCGATATCCAGGGTCGCGGCCAATCTGCGCTGGGACGTCGAAGAGGATTTGAGCCGGGTGTTCGGCGACGTCGCCGCGCATCGCATGGCCGAGACCGGGCGCTCCGCCGCCGCGTGGCCGAGGCAGGCTGCGGCCAGTCTCGCGGGGACCCTCGCTGAATATCTGACCGAGGAGAAACATCTGCTGGTCACGCCTTTGCGGGCCGCCGAGTTCGTGCGCGATGTCGACGAGTTGCGCGATGCCGTCGAGCGTCTCGACAAGCGCATCGAGCGCGTGCAGCGGCAAGTTCACGGCCGCTGAGCGCCGGCCATCCGCCATGCATTTGCTGCGGCTGCTTAAAATCCTGCGCGTGTCCTTGCGTTACGGGCTCGACGAATTCTTTCTCGGCCATGAGCGCGTGCGCGGATTGCGGTCGCTCCTGTCGGCGGCATTGTTCTGGCGCCGCCTCGAACGTCCGCGCGGCGAGCGCCTGCGCCTTGCGCTGGAGGCGCTCGGGCCGATTTTCGTCAAGTTCGGACAGGTGTTGTCGACGCGGCGCGACCTGATCCCGCTCGACATCGCCGACGAACTCGCGAAATTGCAGGACCGGGTGCCGCCGTTCCCGGTCGAACAGGTATACCGCACCCTCGAACGCACCTACCACCTGAAGGTCGCCGAGATCTTCGAACAGTTCGACCCGACAGCCATCGCCAGCGCGTCGGTGGCGCAGGTGCATTTCGCCGTGTTGCCCGGCGGGCGCGAAGTCGCCGTCAAAATCCTGCGCCCCGGGATCGCGTCCGTGATCGTCGAGGACATCGCATTGCTCAATGTCGCCGCCAGCCTGATCGAGAAGCTTTGGGCGGACGGCCGCCGGCTCAAGCCCAGGGAAGTGGTGGCGGAGTTCGAACGGCACCTGAAAGACGAACTCGACCTGATGCGCGAAGCGGCCAACGCCAGCCAGCTGCGGCGCAATTTCGGCAATTCAGCGCTGCTGCTCGTGCCGGAAATAGTCTGGGACTTCTGCGGCACCGAGGTCATGGTGATGGAGCGCATGGCCGGCACGCCGATCAGCCAGGTGGAGAAACTGCGCGCGCAAGGGATCGATATACCGAAGCTGGCGCGGGCCGGCGTGGAGATCTTTTTCACGCAGGTTTTCCGCGATGGTTTTTTCCACGCCGACATGCATCCGGGCAACATCCTGGTTGCATCCGACGGTCGTTACATTGCGCTCGACTTCGGCATCATGGGGACGCTCAATGAGGTCGACAAGAACTATCTCGCACAGAACTTCCTCGCCTTCTTCCGCCGCGATTACCGGCGCGTCGCGGAAATACATCTGGAGTCGGGCTGGATTCCTGCCGGAACACGGGTCGAAGAGTTCGAGACAGCCATACGAGCCGTCTGCGAACCGATTTTCAACCGGCCGCTGAAGGAAATCTCGTTCGGCAAGGTGCTGCTGCGCCTGTTCCAGACCTCGCGCCGTTTCAACATCGAAATCCAGCCGCAGCTGGTCATGCTGCAGAAAACGCTACTCAACATAGAAGGCCTCGGCCGGGACCTCGATCCGGATCTCGACCTGTGGGTCACCGCGAAACCCTATCTGGAACGCTGGATGTCGGAGCAGGTCGGCTGGCGCGGCCTGTGGCAAAACATCCGCGACGAAGCGCCGCAGTGGAGCGCATTGCTGCCGCAATTGCCGCGCTTGCTGCATCGGGCGTTGTCGGATCGTTCCGCCCCGAGGCTTGAAAACGCGATCGTGGCCCTGCTGTTGAGCCAGCAGCGCCACAACCGGCTGCTCGTCTGGATTCTCGCCGCTGTCATGGTCGTCCTGATACTCGCAACAGCCCGCTGGTTCGTCTGAGCCCGGCCCCGGCAACGTCCCTGTCATGCAGGGGACATTTCGTGTTCATCTGGCTGTCACATTCGGCCCCCAGAATTCGACCCCGTCAGGCACCGTCATATGGATCGGTGCGCAAGTTTTCAAACGGGAGAATGATTCAATGGGATTCACGACCACGGCATACAAACGCCTGATTCTGGCAGCGGCACTTACGGGCCTGTTTGGCGCGAGCGCCGCGCCGGCATTTGCCGATATGGAAACCCTGCTCGACAAGTTGCATGAAAAGGGGGTGTTGAGCGATGACGACTATCAGCAGATGCGCACAGAAGCCCGCGCGGATCGGCGCACAGAGGCGTTGAAAAATGCCACGCAGGAGGAAAAGGAACAAAAGGCGAAGAGCTCCTCGGCCTCGGCGCTGAAGGTTCCAGAGGCGCTCAAGAGCATGGAGCTCTATGGCGACCTGCGGCTACGCTACGAGAACCGCATCGCCAGGGCGGCTTCCGACACCGCGACTTCAGAGGAGCGCCAGCGCTGGCGCTATGCCTTGCGTGTCGGCCTGCGCGGTGACGTCAGCGACGACTTCTTCTACGGTCTTCGCCTGGACACCGGCACTTATGGCCGTTCCGCATGGGTGACCATGGCCGACGATAACAACAACAATGCGTCGAAGAGCAGTCAATCGAACAAGACCTCCGACGCGGTCGCGGTCGGCCTGGCCTTCATCGGCTGGAAACCCGCCGATTGGGTGCAGGTCATCGCTGGCCGCCAGACCAATCCGCTGTTCACCAGTTCAATGGTCTGGGACCCGGACATCACCCCGGAAGGCCTCAGCGAAAAATTCGTTTACAAGTTAGACGACAACGCGACATTGTTCGCAACCGCAGGCCAGTATCTCTACTCGCAGATAGGCAAGCGTACCGGCGCCTGGACGGGTGCGACGCTGAACAGCCCCAACCCGGGTCTTGGTTCCAGCGAATCGGCGATGCTGTACGCGACCGAAGTGGGCGGCGCGTACAAGTTCTCCGAGACCACCGCCGCGAGGGCAGCCGTGAATTACTACAAATACCGCCTCACTGCGGACGAGACCGTATTCAACAGCAATTTCCAGGGCACCGGCGGCAGCGTAAATGATCTCGGCATCCGTAATCTGCAGATCGTCGAGATCCCGATGGAACTACGCTTCCCGGTAGCCAGCCTGTCGGGTGCCGTGTTCGGCGAATATGCGTGGAATATTGACGGCAAGAAACGCGCCGCCCTCAGCGCGACACCCCAGTTCGACGGGGACAACAAGGCGATGATGATAGGCCTGTCGCTCGCCAGTTCCGGCGTGCCCCAATCACTGAACCAGGGCCCGACGCTGGGCAGCTCCGCCAAGAAGGGCACCTGGGAAGTCCGCACCTACTACCAGCGTATCGAGCAGTTCGCGCTGGACCAGAACATGATCGACTCCGACTTCTTCGAGCGTACCAACATTGCCGGCTATTTTGTCGCCGGCGCCTACAGTCCCGCGAACGGCATCATCACCACGCTGCGCTACGGTAATGCCAAGCGGCTCAACGACAATATGGGCACCGGCGGCTTCAACGACGACTCGTCGAACGTCGCCACTATCAACAAGTACCAGCTCATTCAGGCGGACCTGACGCTGCGATTCTGATTGGTCTTGGCCTCGCGGCCGAGGCCACTCCCGGGAAAGAAACGGGCGCCGATCCGGCGCCCGTTTCTTTTATCAGTCCGAATCGTTATCGGGACGCTCGTCCTTCGGGCGTCGCTCGATACCGCTCAGCAGATCACTTCAGCGGATCCCCGGGGTTCAGCAAGCGGCGAAATGCGGCGACGATGGCGGGTTGCGGCTGACGTATGGGCGGGATCGACTGATATTGCTCCCATCCGCCGCCCAATCCCTTGTAGAGCGCGATGAACTGCTCGCCGACCGCCACCTGGGCACTGGCATATTGCTCCTCGAGGTCGTACTGCTGGCGCTCGGCGTCGACGACATTGAGGAAATCGGTCAGTCCGCGATCGTAGCGTTGGGACGCGAGGCTCACGGCGCGCTGACTGGCCGCCAGTGCCTCACCCAGATTGCGCAGACGATCCTGCTGGGCGGAATAGCCGCTCATGGCGTTATCGACCTCCTGCACGGCTCTGAGCACCGTTTGCTTGTAGTTGACCAGCAGCTCGTGCGTGCGCAGGTCCGCGATGTTGACCAGCGCATCGAGCGTGCCGAAGTCGAGCAAGGGCCAGATGGCTCCCGCGCCTGCCGACCAGATGAACTTGTTGGATGCCGGCGTCACACCAAGCCCTTGTGCTTGCTGACCGCCTCCCGCGGTCAACGCCAGCTGCGGGAACAGGTTCGCGGTCGCGACGCCGATTCGCGCCGTGGCACCTGCCAGCAGGCGCTCGGCTTCGAGGACGTCGGGCCGCCGACGAATGAGGTCCAGCGGCAGCCCGGCATCGATCTGGTCGGGTACTTGCGGGATCAGTTCCGGCTTCGCCAACTCCTTTACCATCTCCTCGGGGAACTGGCCGAGCAAGACCGCGATGGCATATTGTGCCGCGCTGATCTGAGCGGCGATCGGGGCGACCTGGGCCTGCAGCGTCGCAAGTTGCCGGCGCGCGAGGGTCACGTCCAGCTCGTTCGTGATGCCGCGATCGAAGCGCGCCTGCACGAGATCGAGCGACTTGCGCGCGCTGCGCATGTTCTGCCCCAGGACCGCCTGCTGCGTTTGCAATCCGCGCATGTCCATATACACGCGCACGACGTCCGCCACCACCGTGATCAGCACCGCGCTGCGAGCGGCGGCGAAGGCCTGGGTGTCGTATCGGGCCGCCTCGATCTCACGCCTGTATTTGCCGAACAGGTCGATCTCCCAGGCGGCATCGAAACCGGCGATGGATGTGACGTGTTCCAGGCCTGTGGTATTCGACGCGGCATTGAGCGGCGGCGCAATACGCCCGCGCGCGAGGTTGGTTCCGGTTCCGCGACCCGCCCCCGCGCTCGCCTCCAGGTCGGGCAATGTCCGGCCGGCCACCACCGTCTCGAACGTCCGCGCTTGCTGCAATCGCGTCAGCGCAATCTCGAGGCTGGGGTTGGCCTGAAGGGCCCGGTCGATGAGCGAGTCCAGCGTGGCATCGCTGAGCGCATGCCACCACTTGGCCGGATCGATGGGTTCATGGCCTGCGGCCGTCGCGCTCTGCGTATCTGACGTCGCCGCGAATCCGTCCGGTACCTTCATCTGCGGAGTGTTGTAGTCCGGTCCGACCGCACATCCAGCCAGGCTCGCGCCGAGCACCGTTAACGAAAGAACATGGAACGGGCGCATGCGCAAGCTGCCTCAGCGGGTTTTGAGCGCGGTGGCGGACGGACCGCTGACGGGACCGCCAGCGGACTCGCTCACGGCGACGTCTTGTCCGTCGCTGATCTGGCTGCTGATATTGAGCGCAACCTTGTCGCCGGGCGAAAGGCCCGACCCGAGCTCCACCATGTTTCCGTCATCGCGGGCGATCGTCACCTTGCGGAAGCTCACCCGGCCCACGTCACTGACCACGGCAACCTGCGGCCCGCTCGCCCGGAACACCAGTGCGGCCGCGGGCACCTGGACTAGGTTGGTGCTCTGGAGCGTGAAGGCGACGTCGACATACATCCCCGGCACCAGAGCCTGGTCGGTGTTCGGAATGTCCACCTCGACCCGCAGCGTGCGCGCCTGCGGATTGATCGCCTTCGCCGTGCGTGCAACCTCGCCGCTGAAAGTGCGTCCGGGAATGCTGCTCGCCGTGATCTGTACCGGGACGCCGGGCTTCATGAGCTCACCCGCGGCACTCTGCGGCACGTCGACGAAAATGCGCATCGGGTTTTCCTGGCTCAGGCGGTAGAGGAGCGTATTGCCGTTGACGCTGCCTGCGGTGACCAGGTTGCCGATATCCACGCGACGCTCCGTGACCGTACCTTCGAACGGTGCCGTGACCTGCTTGAACTGCGTCAGCGCCGTGAAGCGCTCGACGCGCGCCCGATCGAGCGCGACTTGCGCACGGGCGGCGTTCAGTTTGGCGACAGCGCTGTCATAGTCGGATCGCTTGGCCTCGCGTTCCTGGTCGGAAACCACGCCTTTGGGCGAGTCGCGCCAGCGTTCGTTGGTGCTATTGGCGAACTCCGCCTCCGCGGCCCTTACCTTGACCTGCGCTTCGGCTGCCGTGAGTTCGGCGCGCGCCGCCGCAAGGTCGGCGTCCAGCTCGGGGGTCTCGATGCTCGCCAGTACCTGGCCCCGCCGTACGTGATCGCCGATGTCCACGAACCACTTGGCGACGTAACCGGTGACCCGTGCGTAAAGCGTGCTTTCATACCATGCCGCGGTCTCGCCGGGTAGCGTCAGGGGTCGGGTCGCCCCGGAGCTGCGTACGACGATCACGTTTACCTGCGGACGGCGCGAAGACTCGGCTTTTGTGACATCCTGCAGTTGGTTTTCGCCCGACGCCTTGAGGAAATGCACCAGCAAAAAGCCGCTCGCCAGAACGATCGCGGTCGCCGCCGCGGAGATCTTGAGCCTGCGTCCGGTCCCGGGTGCGAAGCTGGTTGACACCTGCGGCTCGTCGGCCGCTGCGGAATGGCTTCCACGGGCAATGCGCGTGGCCTGCGCCTCCGCACCCGGTCCATGGTCCTGCTCGAATTGATCATCCGGTCGCACGGGATTCCCTCGTCGAAGTAGTAGCGGATAGCGCAGCCCGGCGGCGCAGCAGCCGGTACATGGTCGGCACGAAGATCAGCGTCGCGAAAGTGGCGAACAGAAGGCCCCCGATCACGGCGCGGGCAAGCGGCGCGTTCTGTTCGCCGCCCTCGCCGACGCCGAGCGCCATCGGGATCATGCCCAGGATCATGGCGCCGGCCGTCATCAGAACGGGCCGCAGACGCGTGAATCCGGCCGTCACCGCCGCCACGAAGGCGTCGTCTCCGCCGTCCATGCGCTGGTTGGCGAAGGTGACCACGAGAATGCTGTTCGCGGTCGTGAGCCCGATGCACATCAGCGTTCCCATCAGTGCCGGCACGCTCAAGTGCGTCTGCGTCAGGAACAGCATCCACATGACGCCGGCCAGCGCGAAGGGCACGGCCATCAGGACGACCAGCGGGTCGATCCAGCTCTGGAAGTTGATCACCAGGAACAGGTAGACCAGCACGACCGCAAGCGCAATGCCGGTGAACAGTCCCGCATAGCTCTCGCGCATGGTCTCGACCTGGCCGCTCAACGTTACCCTGATCGCCTTCGCCGGATCGGGCCGGTCGGCCTCGATGACCTTGTCGATGGCGGCAGCGGCGGAGTAAAGATCGCGCCCCTGGACGTCGGCGTGCACGTCGAAGACCGGCCTGATGTTGAGCTGCGAGGCGACCAGCGGCACGTTGGTGCGGCCGAATTTCGATATGTTCATCAGGAGTTGGCGCTGATCGCGCCCGCTTCCCGCCGTCACCGGCATGGTCCACAGGTCCTCGGCCGAGTCGATACGGTAGGTGGGCAACTGCACCACCAGCGGATAGCTCACGCCATTGCGCGGGTCGACCCAGAAGTTCGGCGCCGTCTGCGCGCTGGAATTGGTTGCCACGAGAACATTGTTGGCGGTGCCCTGCTGGGTCGCGCCCATTTCGGTTGCGAGCGTGCGATCCACGTCGACCGTCAGGGCGGGCGCGTCGGGAACCTGGAATACGTGCGAATCGACGATTCCCGGCACCTTCTGCAGATCGCGCGCGAGCTTTCCCGCCAGTTCGTACGCTTCCTCGTTGTTCGGGCCCGAGACACGAATGTCGATCGGCGCGGGCTGACCGAAGTTGAGCACCTGATCGACTATGTCGGCGGGCTGGAAGAAGAACTGCAGGTCCGCGAAGCGGCG
>DATFUO010000146.1:0-6642 GCA_035260785.1 Burkholderiales bacterium | reverse complement strand
TCCGCCTTCAGCGCTTCGTCGACGGTGATGGTGCCGCTGCACTCTTGTGCGCCGCTGCCCGGCGCGACGCGCGGGACGATGAAATTGGCCAGTGCACGGACAAGATTGAACATGTCGTTTCCTCCCCTTGTTGTTGATGAGCGCTATTGACTCCGATACCGGGCCGGATCAGGTCTGTGCTGCGTGATTGTTGTATTGCCTTCGCATCCGGACTCGTATTTTACCCGGCCCTTCGCCCGGCGGTGCAGGTAACTCCCTCGGGCTCGCATCCCGCCGGCAATCCGCACAATCGCACCAGACCGCCCCACCCCGGACTCCGGTTACACTTGCGGGATAACCCGAGTCAACATTCGAAGAACGGAGAGAGGTCCATGTCTCGCAGCGCAGTTTGGGCCGGTATCGTGGCGCTGGTCCTGGCCGGGTGTGCGGGCCTCGTGCAAAAAAAGGACCCCGACCCGACGTCCATCAACCCCACGGCAGTGCTCGAAACGCACATGGTCAACGAAGGAATCACGGGCTTCCCCGCCTTCGAGAGCACGACATTGAACTTCACCCGGGCCAACATGCAGCGCAGCGAATCGACGGTTACGGGCGTGGGCGCCTTTGCGCGCTTTCTGGGCAGCGCCAGTTCCGAAACACGCATCGAGCGGCTCGACCGCAAGCTGGCGTGGACGCTGGACACGAAGAACAAGCGCTTCAGCGAGTGTCCGCTGAAAGGTTGTCCCACGTCGATCCCGAGAAAGCCGCCGGAGAAAAAATGGAACGAGGAGGAAAAGCCCCGCGACACGGAATGCCGGCTCAGGATCGGCAGCACCAGCGTCACGATAGAGCCGACCGGACGGAAACGAATCATCAACGGCTTCGACGCCGAGCAGTACGACGTCAAATGGCTGGTCGGGTTCAAGGACAACGCGTCGCGCAATTCCACCAGCGTGCTGAGCATCGACTTGTGGACGACCCCGGTCACGCCGGCGCTGAAAGATGCGATGGCACTCGAAAAGGCCTTTGCGCGCGCGCACGACAAAATCCTGGACATCGACACCGATACGGACAGGCTGGTGGTGTTGCCGCCGGAGGTGGGCAGGATGATCAGCGGCTATCTGTCCGCTAATGTCAGTCCGACGGACCGCGCAAACCTAATAGCCGGGGCAAAAAAGCTCGACAAGGTTAAAGGTCAACCGATCATGGCGGACGTGAAGTGGAGATTCACCGGCGAGGCCTGCTCGATCGACGAGACGATGAAAGGCGTCGGCGACAAGCCGCTGTTCACGTTCACGCTGGAAGTGAAATCGCACGGGTTGGAAGCGCTGCACGATTCGCTGTTTGCGCCGCCGAAAGACTACAAGCGCAAGAAGTGACAAAGGCCGTAACGGCGTTACGATCGTGACGATCGTAACGGTCGTGACGACGTGGAATGGAGCCAAACCTTTGCTTTGCGCTTACCCCGTCACGTCGTCACGCCGTCACGGAAATTCAGTTCCATCCGCAATCCGGATCGGGAGCGTGCGCCGTGCCTTTCGCGGTCAGGTCCTTTGACGTTGCACCGCCCGCGCGAACGGCGATTGGTTTTTTCGCCCACGTGTTTTCCCAATTGCCCTTGGTGCAGCCGAGCAGGATTTGGTTGCCGCCATTCGTGATCGCAAGCTGGGCGCAATCGCCGACGCTCGATTCGGCCGGTATGACGCGCGTGAAGCTGCGATGGTCGGGATCGGTGTCGGGAAGGGTGATGAGGCAGAGCTTGCCGGCATCGGCGATGCCGCCTTTCTTGTCCTGCCATTCCTTCACGCCTTGCGCCACTTGTTGCTGGTGCAGGCCCAGGTAGAGGGCCTTGTCCCTCTCGAAAGCCCATTTCGGGATCACGACGGTCGAGTAATCGCGGCATGCATCGAAGTAAACAGCCTCGGCTTCCTCGGGCGTGGGCTTGATGTCCCTGGCCTTGGCCAGCGCTTCGGCGGCCGGTTCGTCGGATTCGAACACTTCCTTGAGCTTGAGCGCGCCGGGCTTCATCCGGGCCTCCGCGAGCGCAGCCGGCTCCACACAGGTGGTGCCATCCTGCACCCTGATGACGCGGCTGACGTCCTCCTCGATCACGAATCCCACGGTTTTTTTGGGGCCTGCACACCCTGCGATCAGAGCGATAAACAGCCCTGTCGTAATGACCTTTGTTCCTGTTGTCATCGTTCCTCTCGTGCTCTGTCCATTATGCCGCGTACGCGATGGCAGCGCGTGCAGGTCATGCAAGTTTCCCGGGGCAGGCGCGGTTACTGCGGCGCCTTGCGGCCTTCGACCACTGTCCGACCGGATAATTTTTGGAATTCAGTCACTATTGGCGCGATCGACGGACACGGCGACAGCATCGCTTGTGATACAGGCAATTCAGCGTGCGATTGGTCTCGTATATTCGGCGTTACTTCGCCGGCGGCGGGGCGGGCAGATGCGAAAGGCCCGAGCACCTCAGGGTCGGAGTCAGCCGCCGCCCCGCCTCCCGGCCTTTGCTTTCCGCCCGCTTCTCAACCCTGCCCTTACATTCCGTTTCGGAATAGATAATATGGTCATCCATGGTCTATTGTGCGGCGCCGCAATCGCGTCTAATAGTCTGCGTGCGAAGGGCGAAAGGGTTTTCGTCCACCCGGCCGAGGTCGTCGGGCGCTCGCAATACCGCAGCAGTTATTCTTATTTGGAGAGAAATCGCCATGAATGCAACCAAACTTATCGTCGCCGCGGGCTTCGCGGTTGTCAGCACGGGGACCTTCGCCGAAACCGGCGTCGTGAGCTATCAGCCTGACCATGTCGCCAACGTCTACGGCCGCGCCAGTGCACCGAATGTCCAGATCACCGGTGTCGACGCAAGGCAATCAGGCAATGTTGCCGATTCCGGCAGTGATGCCCCCAAAGCGGGCACCAGGTTCGCGGTAACCGCAAGCAAGGCTACAGTCGAATTTGGCCGTAGCTAAGCAGCGGCACGGGGCTTCCGGTGAGTGATCACTAGGGTCGAAAGCCCAATAGAAACAGCGGCGCACCGCAAAACGGTGCGCCGCTTTTCATTTACGCGACCCTTTCAATTTCGCCATCGTTTTTCGGCCAAATCGGGGGTACTCGCAGCACGAGTCCGCGACGCCCCGCCCGAAAGGCCCTGCATGATGACGCGCCAGATCGTCGTCCGGGCCCTGCGCAAACGCCGAAATAATCGCGGCGACCCAACCTCGGAGCGGCCGGTTTTCAATACGCAGGGGCGCTGCCGGACGCCGGCATTCTCTCGTGACGCAGTGCAAGATTGACTCTGTCACCCGCGGGCAGTTAGTCTGCGCGCCACTGTTCCATTTTCGGGTGAGCATGCGATGGTGCCCGGACTTGTGCAGATTGTTCGGTGTTGACCTGCCCCAGTGCAGATTCAAGCGGAAGGACGATGTCATAAGCGGCATCGTCTGTTCCAACGAATGCATCGCCGTGGCGTGTTGCAACCGATGCCCGGCGACCGCTATACGTTCTGCTTCCAAGGCAACGTGAAGGCCCGCCGCGGTTAACCTGGCCGCAAGGAAAGTGTCGCTCTACAGAATTGAATAGTTGCGGAATCGGCGCAGGCCGATTCGACGCAAGGAAGGCTTCTGGCAACAGCCGGGGGGGGAGTAACCAGCCGACGGAGAGGCACGATCTGCCCACTGCGCCAACTGGTTTATAAAAAAGACGACGGCCCCGATTGCAGAGCCAACCGCTCCGCGATCGGGGCCGAGTCATTTCCAGCGCAGGATCCTAGCCGTTCGGCATGGCCAGCGACGGCCAGACTACATAGCCGAGATACCGTTCCGGCTCGATCAGCACCGCCGCCTTGTCGCGCAGGTCGCGCGCCGATGGCGTTGCGCCCGAGCGCAGGTAGCGCTGCAGGACTTCGATCGGATCGTCGTCAGGCTTGCAATCGAGCGAACGCCCGCGGAGTTCGATTCGCCTGCCCTGATAAGCATCGGGATTCGCCGCATCGCTGCCAAACTTCGATTTGCCGAAATCCGCCTTTTCGAGCTGCTGGAACGGAAAGGGCGCTTCCGCGTGCTCCGCATAGAAAGTCCAGACATCGAACGCGTCGACGCCGGTGGAGCCGTTGACAAAGTGCAGCGCCGCGTCCTTGCAGAGCACGGCGCAAATCACGCGCTTGCGGTAAAGCAGCGCCCATTCGGGATGGCGCGCGAAAAAATCCCCGCGTTCCGCAGTTTCGATACGCGCGAGTTTCTTCAGGTCGGACCTGGTGATGCGTTCGAACGAGCGTTCTTCACCCATAACGACAGAAAGGAGGCCAAAAGGTCGAAGCCGAAAGGAGAAAGCGATACCTGCCTAGCAAGAGCCTTTACTTTCACCTTTTACCTTTACCCTTTTACCTTATTTCCCGGTCGTACGCTCAGACGCGGAATCTGTCCAGCACGGCACGGTCGACTTCTACGCCCAAGCCCGGACCAGACGGAATTTCGACCCAGCCACCCGCAAACAGGATCGGCGTGGTGATCAGGTGCTGGCGGAAGGGGTGCGAGGAGCGGTCATACTCGAGGACCGGCTCCTGAGCGAACAGCGAATGATGCGCGACCGGGATCGCGGCGATGAATTGCAACGACGCGGCTTGCGCAATCGCGGAGCCCCAGACGTGCGGATTGACTTGCACGCCATGCGACTGCGCCAGCGCGGCGATGTGGCGTCCCGCGGAGAGACCGCCGCACGAACCTAGATCAGGCTGCGCAATGTCTACCGCGCCGGCACCGAGAAATTCGCGAAAGCCGTACAGCGTATGTTCGTTTTCGCCACCGGCAATGGGCATCGACAGTTTCTGGCGCATTTCGACGTAACCTTGTACATCTTCAGGCACGACCGGCTCTTCGTACCAGCGCAGGTTGTATTCTTCGAGCGCGCGGCCGAGTTTCAGCGCCTCGGCGCGGCCGTAGGCGTGGTTGGTGTCGACCATCAGCGTGACCGGCTTGCCCTGCATCACCCGGCCGATTTCCTTCATGCAGGCGATGTCGTCTTCGACGCCATAGCCGAGCTTCACTTTCATCAGCGAAAAACCGGCTTCGAAGTGACGGACTGCCTCATCGCCGAGTCGCTTCGCTTCGCCCTGTCCCTTGATGCGATAGAAGCCGGTCGCGTACGGTTGTACGCGCGTCCGGAAAGCACCGCCCAGCAATTTATAGATGGGCAACGCATGAAATTTACCCGCTATATCCCAGAGCGCGATATCCACGGCGCTGATCCCGGACACCACGGAGCCCTTGCGGCCGTAGTCGCGGGTCAGGTGATACATGCGATGCCAGAGGACTTCTATATCGAGCGGATCCGCGCCAATCAGCAAGGGCTTCAGGGCTTTGTCGATCACCGCGGCCGCAATCTCCGGCGGCTCCAGCCCCTGGGCGAACGCCTCGCCCCAGCCGCTGATGCCTTCGTCCGTGAGGATCTCCAACAAGGTGGCCGAACGTTGTCTGACCCAGCCTTGGGAAAATGCAAACGGTTCCGCGAGCGGGCTCTTGAGTACATGTATCTTCAGATCGGTTATTTTCATTGTCGTCCTCCTCATGCCTGGCTCGGGGCACCAGCCGTTTTGCATTTTCTCCCACGGGCGCGATAATTATCCATAACGCGCCTGAACGGTCTATAAAGATAAAACGTATTCTGTGAGAGGGAGGGCGACATGTACCGGAAAATCCTGCTGCCGACGGACGGCTCGGCGTTATGCGATAACGCAGCGCAAAAAGGCATCGAGTTCGCGAAGTTCGCCGGCGCCAGCGTGGTGGCTTTTCATGCGATCCCCGCCACTTCCTACCTGATCTATACGGAAGCCGGCCCGAGCGACATTCTCGCGGAGCAATTCGAGCGCGATGCCAAGGTACGCGGGGAGCGGCTCATCGAGGCTCTCGAAAGCCTGGCGCGAAATGCCGGCGTGCCCTGCGAGTCGCTGCTCCTCACCAACGACCATCCCTGGGAAGGCATCATCGAGGCCGCGACCACGAAGGCCTGCGACCTGATTTTCATGGCGTCCCACGGTCGCCGCGGACTCACGGCAATGTTGCTGGGAAGCGAAACCGCGCGGGTACTGACCCACACCAAGATACCGGTGATGGTGTATCGCTAACGCGGCGGGCAGGGATACGCCGCGCGCAGGCCCTGGACGATGAGGTAGCGGCGCGGGCGATAACGTTCTTCCGGATGGGTTTCCAGGTAGGTTTTGACGGCGGTAAACGCGGCGGCCTGCGGATCTTGCGGCGCGTGCGGCCCGCCTTTGGCGATGCAGAACGCGCTGCCATCCCACTTGGTCCTGACGTCGTCGATGTGGGCGAGCGCGGTTTTCCGGGTCGCGGGTTGTTCCATCAGGCCCAGTAATTCGTCTCCATCATCGTCGGCGAAGGCGAGCATGGGCAACACCAGCAGCGACATCAAAACCAGTTTATTCACATCCCCTTCCGTGCCGGGCAAAAAGTCAAAGAGCACTTGCGAATCCGGGGCCGGTCCGGTCCGCCAAGTGCTCTTGAATGGTGCCGCTGGCCGGAGTCGAACTGGCGACCTTCGCATTACGAATGCGCTGCTCTACCAACTGAGCTACAGCGGCGTGGGCGCGCATTATAAAGCCTCAGGGCTTAAAGCTCTACACCCAACGAAAAGGCGCGGAGAACG
>DATFUO010000145.1:0-12395 GCA_035260785.1 Burkholderiales bacterium | reverse complement strand
CCCGCGGGCGCCGACCGCGATTCGACGACCCCGCCCGCGGAATCGAGCCGGTAAGCGCGGAAGGAGGTGGTGCCCCAGTCAACGGCCAACATGGCGTTGGCCGCGTGACGACGTGTTGGACAGCCGTGACGGACGTGACGGTCGTGACGGCGTGACGGGTAAGAGCCGTGACGGACGTGACGGCGTGACGACGTAGGATGTGAAGGTGAAATTGTTGTTCCAGGCTAAGATCGGGATAGCTGATTGTTTCCTGCACTGAAACAGACGAAAAGGACAGCGTACCGCTTTTACGACCGTCACGATTATGGCGAAGCCGGTACGCCTGCGGCGCGTCACGTCGTCACGACCGTCACCGATTTTTCGCATTTCGATCGTCACGCCGTCACGCCGTCACGATCATTCGCGAGGAACTCGCGAACGACCGCAATCTGCGATTGCTCCATCAGCATCGGCGCATGGCCGATGCCGGCGAATTCAACGAGCTTCGCCTTCGGACCGCGCCGGGTCATGTCGCGAGCGGTTTCGCTCAGCAGCAGGTCGGATTCCTTGCCGCGCAGCAGGAGCGTGGGACAGCGGATCTGGTCCCAGAACGGCCACAGCACCACATCGGCGATCGGGCCCGCGAAGGCCAGGGCGATCGCCGGGTCGTAGTTCGTTCCCCAGCGTCCGTCGTCGTTGCGCCGGGCGGTGGTTTGCGCGAGATGACGCCACTGCATTTCGGTCAGCGGACCGAACGATTCGGACACCGTGCGAATGTAATGCTCGAAGTCCCCGAACGAATCGAAGCTGACCGGCTTGCCGACATAAGTGGAAAGCCGCTCGAGCGATGCTTTCGGGATGAACGGACCGACGTCGTTCATCACCAGCCTGCCGATCGGCGAATTCGGTTGCGCGGCGAGCAGCATGCCGATGAGTCCGCCCATCGACGTGCCGATCCAGTCCACGGTTTGCGCGCCGCTGCGCGCGATCAGCGCCGCCATGTCCGCACAGTAAACCGGATACGAATAATCCTCCTTGTGCGTCAGCCATTCGCTTTTGCCGCGGCCCGGAATGTCGGGGCAGAGCACGCGATACTCGGAGCAAAGCGCCTTGGCGATGTCGTCGAAGTCGCGGCCGTTGCGCGTCAGGCCGTGCACGCAGATCAGAACCTTCGAATTCGCCGGATCGCCCCACTCGTAATAGGTGACGCGGTGGAAGCCGTGGAGGGAGAGGCAGGAGAGTTGGCGTTCGTTCATGGTTCGGAAGTTTGCTGAGATTCTGCTGGAACTGAAGGTTCTGATCGGCAGTCATGACCACGTCGAACTGATCCGCGGCACGACTAAGGAGCTCGCCATTCTTGAGCCCGGACCATCCGCTCTCACGGACCGTCATTACCTCATGGCCCGCCAGTTCGTCTTTGAGTTCCTGAGGCAGCGATTCGTCAAGCAGGATGCGCATCGGACGTCAGCGCTTGCCGCGCGAGCTCCAGCGCGGCGACAGCCTGTTCGCGCGATACAGAAGGGAACGATCGAAGAAAATCCTCGAGGGAGTCGCCGGCTTCCAGGTAATCGAAAAGATTCTTCACCGGGGTTCTCGTACCGAAGAACACCGGAACGCCACCCTGAATATCCGGATCGCTGTGAATGACTGGTTGGGCCATGACGGGTGCCCTCGGGGTTCAATAGGGGAATGATACCGGAGCAGTCCTCTCGTCACCAATTTCGACATGCGGGCGATCCAGACTCCCCTTCAAGGGGAAGGGGAGTCTGGATCACCACCGACGACCCGCTCCCAGTACGCAGCACTCAGTACTCAGCACATCGCACTGGCCCTTCCGTCAATCCAACGATGCAACGTACGCCGCCAGCGCCTTCAAATCCTCATCGGAAATCGTGCGCAACACTGCGGTCATGTTGCCCGCGTCGTTGGTGCGCCGCCTGGCCTTGAAGTCCTGCAGTTGCTTGAGCACGTATTCGTAATGCTGGCCGCCGGTCTTCGGGATTTCGTTTTGTCCGGAGAAGCCGCCGAGATGGCACATGGTGCAAATCGCGGCATCGGCGACCGCTTTGCCTTTGTCGACGAGCGACGTGTCGCCCCTCGAGTTCTGGCTCGTCGCTTTCTGCGCGGAGAAATAGGCGGCCAGGTCGAACATGTCCTTCTTCGACAGGTTCGCCGCCATCGGCGACATGAGCGGGTCCTTGCGGCGGCCTTCCTTGAAGTCGCGCAGTTGCAGATAGATGTAGCGCGCCGTTTGTCCGGCCAGAATGGGATTCTGCACAACGGTCGAATTGCCATCCACGCCATGACAGGCGCCGCACACGGCCGCCTTCTCCTTGCCGGCGGCGGCGTCCTGCGCAAAGGCGACGGAAGGGAGCAGCAGCGGGATCAGTACGAGTAGTAGGTTTTTCATATGGTCGATATCGTTAGAATTCCAAATCGTGACGGTCGTGACGAGGTAAAAGTCCTCAATAAGGCGTAATGCTTGAAAACGCCGTCACGCCGTTATGGGCATAGCGCGGTATCCCCTTGCGGGGCACGACCGTAACGGCTCCTTCGAGAGCAAAGGAAAGGGCCGCCCGCAGGCGGCCCCTCCGTACTGCCTAGAACGACTATCCCGCCGAAAAGTTTACGGCAGGGCGAAAACGAACACGCTGTTTCCGCGCTTGAAGTCGAGCTGGTTGTTGCCGCCCGCCGCAACCGCGATGTACTGCTTGCCGCCGATCTCGTACGACACGGGAGGCGAGTTCACGCCGGCGCCGCAGAAGAACGACCACAGTTTCTTGCCGGTCTTCGCGTCATAGGCGTTGAAGCTGCCGTTGCCTTCGCCGGTGAACACCAGGTTGCCCGCGGTGGCCAGCACGCCGCCCATGAGCGGTTGCGCCGTGTCGGCTTTCCAGGCCAGCTTGCCGGTGTCGAGATTCACTGCGGCCAGCCGGCCCCATTGTTTCTCGGATGCGATGATCTTGAACGCCCCGCCCAGCCACAGCTTGTCGCCGCCCGGATAGCCGGCTTCTTCGACGTGGTAGGTCATCGGCTGATGCAGGTTGGCCGCATAAGCCATGTGCAGCGTCGGATTCACCGCCATCGGGTTCCACTCCACGCCGCCGTTGGCGCCGGGCAGCATGCGCGCGCCGTTCGCCGTCGGCAGCACCCACATGTTTTCCTGCGGGATCATGGCTTGCGAGAAGCGGATCAGCTCACCGGTGGCACGGTCATGAATGTACACATGGCCGGTCTTGCCGCCGTGGATCGCAACTTTGCGCATCTTGCCGCTCTTGTCCTTGGCCTCCGTCAGGATGACCGGGCTGACTGCGTCCAGATCCCATACGTCGTGCGCGATGTACTGCGAATGCCACTTGTACTCGCCCGTGTCCAGGCTCACCGCGATCATCGAGTTGGTGTACAGGTTATCCCCCGGACGGATCGCGCCGTACAGATCCGGAGACGGGTTGCCCGCGACGAAGAAAACGGTGCGCGTCTCGAGGTCGACCGCCGGCGTCATCCACACGCCGCCGCCCAGGGTCTGATAGAAGTCGCCGCCGCTATCCTGCAGCGTCTTCTTCTCCGCCGCGATGTCGCGCAGCATGTTGCGGCCGGTCGCGTCATGCGTGGCCCACACGCCCTCGTGGCCCTTTTCCGGGATGGTGTAGAAGGTCCACAGCAGATTGCCGGATTTGGCGTCGAAGGCCTTCACGAAACCGCGAACGCCGTACTCGCCGCCGTTGGTGCCGATGAGCACCTTGCCATCGACCACGGTGGGCGCCATGGTTTCGGAGTAGCCCTTTTCCGGATCGGCGATCTCGGTTTGCCAGGCCACCTTGCCGGTCTTCGCATCCAGCGCCACCAGCTTGGCGTCCAGGGTGCCCATGTAGAGCATGCCGCCCGCCGCCGCCACGCCGCGGTTGTTCGGGCCGCAGCAGTACACGGTGATCGGACCCATGTTGTGCTTGTAGTGCCAGTATTCATGACCGGTCTTTGCGTCGATCGCATAGACGTGGTTGTACGAAGTGGTCAGGAACATCACGCCGTCGACGATCAGCGGCGCGGTTTCCATCGATTCGACCAGCGCGGTCTGGAACACGAACGCGGGCTTGAGCCTGGAAACGTTCTTGGTGTTGATCTGGCCGCCGGGGTAATAGCGCGTCTGATTGTAGCCGCCGTTGACGTGCAGCCAGTTGGCCTTGTCGCCGTGCGCCTTGTTGAGACGATTTTGCGTGACTGCGCCGAGCTTCGAGGACATCGGCTGCGCCATGGTAGTGACACCGCCTTCGATCTCCGCCGCCAGGACGCAGTTGAAGCTGCCGGCGGCCAGCATGACCGCCGCCAACAGTTTCAATTGGGCGTGTAGTTTCATAAATCCTCCGGTTTCGTTGTTGTTGGAGTCATCGCTTTCGCCGAGGCGCTGTCGCGCGGACTGTGGCGATTGCGGACGCTGCGACTATAAGGAACAATTCACGCCCGTACAAGGGACATATCCGTGTTCCAGAATCCCAAAGTTGCCCCTCCGCTCCCATGATCCGAATCCTGCGTTTTTCCCTATGGACGGCGGTCCTTTTCGCCGGTTCCGATTTGATGTTTTCGTCATTGAATCAACGGCTGGTTATGCATCCGCGTGCATATGCCCAGGCCTCGGCCGGCCTCGGTATCAATGCGCAGTTGCTGGTCGCCGCACGCAATGACGACATCGCGACGGTGCGCCGCGTGCTGGACAACGGTGCGGTGCCGAACTCACGCAATCGCACCGGCGACACCGCGCTGATGATTTTCGTGCGCAAGGGCAACGCTGAGCTGGTCGACCTGCTGATCGCCAAAGGCGCGGACGTCAACCTGCAGAACCTGGAAAAAGTCACGCCGCTGATGACGGCCGCTTACCACGGCGACGCCGCCATCGCGCGCACCCTGCTCGATCACGGCGCCGACATGAACGCCCGCGACCAGTTGTCCAAGACCGCGATGGTTTACGCGGCAGGGCAGGGCCACACCGCCATCGTCGCACTGCTGCTCGATGCCGGCGTGGATATCGACAAGGCCTATCGCCACGACCTGACCGCGCTCATGTGGGCCGCGGGATACGGCAAGACCGAAACGGTGAAACTGCTCCTCGATCGCGGCGCCGATCGCGCGCGCAAGGACGATCGCGGCAAGACGGCGGGGGAGATTGCGCGCGACGCCAAACACGACGAGGTGGTGGAGCTGCTGAAGGTTGGGGAGTGAGGATGGGAGAAGCCGTGACGGCCGTGACGCGCGGGCGTACAGGCTTCGCCATAATCGTGACGGCGTGACGACGTAACGGCCAGGACAAAAAAGGCCATGACTGTCGTTTACACCCGGACTACGCTTTCCAAAGATATCACGGCCTCTACGCCCTTACCCCGTCACGACCGTCACGTCGTCACGGCCTTCAAGGATTTCACCAAACCCCTGAACATCTGCCGGATGCGCGTCAGGTCGTCATCGAGACTTTTCACGACTGCTGTGTTGCCGAGCTTTACTTCACCGGCAATGATGAGCTGCGTTTCGAGTTCTGCAGCCGAGCCAAGCGCAATGTGCAGAAACTGGATGAACTCCTTATTTCCCTGCCTCGCCGCACCTTCCGCGATATTGCTGGCGATCGATATCGAGCAGCGCCGCATCTGCGCTGTCATGCCAAATATCTCTTCCTTAGGAAACGCGGCCGTAGCCTTGTAGATATTCTTTGCCAAGATAATCGCGGCCTTCCAGACATCCAGATCCTTGTGAGATTTCATATTTGCCCCTGTTTGTCATATTTACGGACTTTTCGCTACTTCGTAGCGAAAAATGCCGTCCCCGCGATCGCGCCGATGAGCACGGCCAGATGCAGCCACGCCCACACCCTGTAGCGCAACTGCAGGCGGATTGGATCCAGATTGGAGATCAGGAACAGCCGTCCGTCGTGCGGCTGGTGGAGCATGTGCGTGCCGGGCTGGGTGCGGATCTCGTTGTGGGTCTTGCGCACTTCGCGGCGCGCCTGGGCGCGCGCCAGCGTCCATTCCTTCTCGGCGATCTGTCCATCCTTGTCGAGGTCGAAGCGCGCGAGCAGGTCGGGCTTGTTTCGTTTCCAGGCGCTGAGCAGGTCGCTGACGTCCTGCTCCAGATTGAGGTCGGCGCTTTCCCCGCCGATGGTGGAAAACCCGCCGATCACATAGATCCGCTCCTGCGGCAGGATCAGCGCCTCGGTGCAGCGGTAATCCTGCCCTTGGGTGAAGTGGTCGGTTGAACGCGGCAGCACTTCCGCATTCTCCGGGTCGATCAGGCACACACCGGTGCCGTCGTCGAGCAGGAAACTGTCGTCGCTGCGCCCGCTTTCGACGTGGTGCCATTTGCCGTCCGACTGGCGCTGCTCGATGCTGAAGCTGTACCAGACGCAGGGCAGTTGCGCGAACCGGCTCTGCAATGCGCCGCCGGGATGCGGCAGCGCGCGCCCGACCAGTTCCACATAGCCCTGCGCGGCCGAGCCGATTTTCGACGTCGGCGTGCCGCCGATCGCCAGCAGGCGCTTCAGGCTGAGCATCCACGCGAGAAACGCCAGCGCGGCGATGATGGGCAGGGCGTAGACGAACGCGCGCGGCTCGTCGATCTCGCCGAGGATCAGCGCAACCGCGACATAGATGCCGAAGAAGGCCGGATGCGCGAGGTGCTCGCCCAGGAGCCGTGCCGGTCGTAACGATGGTGACGGCGTGACGGGATACAAGGGCACGAACGCCTTAGCTTTGCTGTTCCGACGTCACGACCGTCACGACCGTCACGATCGTCACGATTATGGCGAAGCCTGTACGCCCGCGCGTCACGCCGTCACGCGAAAAGCTGTTTCACATCGACATCCTTCTTCTCGTTCTCGCTGAAGCGCAGCAATTCGAACGACGTGAAGCGGAACAGGTTGGCGATGACGAGTTCGGGAAACTGTTCGATGGCGACGTTGTTGATGTTCACCGAATCGTTGTAGAACTCGCGGCGGTCGGCGATCGCATTCTCCAGGCCGGAAATGCGCGCGATCAGGTGCTGGAAAGTTTCGATCGCCTTGAGCTCCGGATAGGCTTCGACCGTGGCATAGATCCCGCTCAGGCCGGCGCGCAGCGCGGTCTCGGCCTGGCCGAGCGCGGGAATGTCCTGTTGGGCGCGCGCTTCGTGGACGCGGCCGCGCGCGTCGGTCACGCGTTGCAGCGTCTCCTGCTCGAATTGCTTGTACTGCTTGCACGTCTCGACGAGTTTCGGGATCTCGTCGTGCCTCTGCTTGAGCAGGACATCGATGTTCGCCCAGGCTTTCGCCACGGCATGCTTCAGGTTGACCAGATTGTTGTAGATCATGATCGCCCAGATCACGGCGACGACGATCACGGCGAAAACGATGATCGAGACGATGCCCATGTAATCCCCCTTGAATTATGACGACGAAATCCGTGACGGCGTGACGGTCGTGACGAGGTAAGAGCATAACAGCGGTGACGGCGTGACGGTCGTGACGAGGTAAGAGCATAACAGCCGTAACGACCGTCACGTTCGTCACGCCATTCCTCGTCCCGCCGTCACCGCCTTCTACAGCGGCTGCACCTGCGACACCGCGAACCCCTGCGCGAAATCGGTATTGGCATGCCTGAGGCTCTCCAGCAGCCGCGTGCTTTCGATCTGTTCGGCGATGGTTTCGATTCCCGCCTCGCGGCAGCGGCGATTGATCTCGGTCAGTTTCTGCACGGCGTCGGGCGAGGTCTCGAGCGCGTTGAAGAGCACAGGACTCAATTTGACGAAGTTCGGCTGCAAGTGTTTGATCAGCGCGAATGCCGGTGCGCTGCCATCGAATCCGGCGATGGTGAGTCCGCAGCCGTGCGGACGCACATCCGCCATCAGCCTGCGCACGCCATCCTGGTAATCGATCGCATCGTCCCAGCCGACATCGAACGTCAGCGCGCCATCCGAAAGATAGGAATTGTCGATGTACTTGTGCATATACCGCCCATAGTCCCGATCGCCGAGCGTTTCCTCGGAAAGGTTCACGTTGCTGCGCGGGACCTGCCAGTCTGACTTGATGTTCAGGGCGCTGCGCACCCAGCGCGCCAGCCGGTTGACCACCCAGCGGTCGAGGTAGGGCAGGAGCTGGCATTCCTTGAGCACCGGAAAGAACGTCCCCGGCGGCAGCAGCTTGGCGTCCTCCTCGGTGAAGCGCACGTAGATTTCCTGGAACGGCCATTGATTGGCCTGCGCGGAAAGCTGAACGATTTTCTGCTTGTAGAGCACAAACTCATCCTGCTGCAGCGCCGCTATGAGGCGGTCCGCCATCGATTTCTGGTCTGCCATGCCTGCGTCCTGAGAGTGTCGGGCTTGTGTTTGCCGATTGGAAGGGTAAATCGAACGATACCGTGGAATCGCCGGCGCCGGAAGAGACTCGGGAAGGGCCGTCACGACCGTCACGTTCGTCACGGCCCTTCAGATTTGACGCCTTCCCCGGATTGCCAGAGAATCCGCGCGACTACTGAATGCAATCTGCGCAAGGCGCCGAAAAGGGGGTTACATGGTGAAAAAGGACTGGGCATGGATGAGCCGTTACATCCTGGTGATCGTCATCGCGCTGGTTCTCGGGGGCGTGATCGGCGAGCTCGCGTTATTCAGGCAGACCACGCTGGGGACGCCGAAGCTCACCGCGTCCGCGCTGGTCCAGTTCATGGGCTACGGCGGGGCCCTGTTGCTGCTCTGGCTGCTGGGGCAGAAGGGCTCCACCCAGTTCCGCGATAGCCGCGGCAAAGCCGCATTCCTGAGCTACATCGTCGTCCCGCTGGTGACGCTGATCGTCGTGGCGGGCGCCTACACCGTGCTCCTCACGATCCTGCGCCCGTTCCTCGATGCGGGCCTGAGGAACACCTACAACTGGGTGTTCGTGCTGGGCATAACGGCCTCGGCGCTGTGGCTCGCGATAGCGCTGTTTCACCACTCCGAGCCGCTCGTGGACCTGTTCCGGTCGGAAGGCGCGGATCCGCCGGCGTCCGACGCGAAGAAGTGCCGATCCTGCGGCGCGCCCCTGCTTCCGGCCGCGAATTTTTGCCACGTCTGCGGCACCGCCAGCGCCTGATGAATGGGGTCAGGTCTTGCCTTTTGCCTCCTCCAAACTGAATTGCAACGAAACGGGACTGGAAAAATGAAAAGCTTCGCGTGGAAAATACTGTTCTGTCTGCTGGCCGGCATTGCGCTGGCCGGATGTGTCGATCTCGACGTGCAGGGCAGGGGGCACATCGGCGGGCCGCCCGAGGCAGGGCCCGGCCCGAATGTCGGCGAACGCCGGCATGCCGATGACCAGGGCGAGGACGAAGACAGGGAAAAGCACAAGCACAAACATAAGGACAAACATAAGGAAGATGACAACGGCGATGACGATGACGGCGACGATCACCATCAGGAGCGGCGTCACAAAGACTGACCGCGGACTACTGGGACCGACTACTGGGGTCAGATCTTGCCCTTTGCCTCCTCCGCCCGCGCGATCAGGCGACTGACGCGAGACACCGAAAGGCCGAGCTCCTGGGCCATGGAACTCATGGTCAGGCCACTTTCCGTGTGAGCCAGAAGCAGGGCTTCTTCGCGCGAGTCGCAGGCACTCAACCACTGGGCGAGGCTGCGCGTCGTGCGGCGCTGTGCCTTTGGAATCTCGCGTGTGGCTTTGCGCTGCGGTTCGGCCATTTTCTGCATGCGCTCGACAAAGACCTCATCGCCCAGATAGATTTGCTGGCGCAGCGCTTCGTCCCACAGGTGTACGTCGCGCGCCGCGGCCACCAGCCGGGCATAGCGACGGGCCGCCCTTTGTCGGTCGGCGGGGCCGCGCGGGGTGCGCCGGAGCAAATAACCATGCAGCCCATCGGTGTCCAGCCACACGGGTGAATCTTCCAGCCTCACATGCGCCCGGTAGCTCGACCACGCCCAGGCTTCCGGTTTCCTGACCATCCTGGCGCGAACCGGGTTCAAGTCCACGTAGCGGCAGACTTCCAGCAAATAGGCGTCCCGGTCCACCAGGATGGCCTTGAAGCGGCCTTGGAACAGATGCCCCACCTTGTTATGCTGCCGGTTAAAGGCTTGAGTGTAGACGCCGTTGATGTGGCGCATGATCAAGGAAAGATTGGCTTTGCGGGTGTGCAGCACGAAGTGGTAGTGGTTGTCCATCAGGCAATAGGCGAGGATCTCGGCATCGAAGCGCAGGAGAGCCTGCGAGACCACCCCGAGAAATCCGCGACGATCGTGATCGCCCGCAAAAATCGGTTCACGTCGATCTCCGCGCGAGGTGATGTGATACACCGCGCCGGGGAATTCGATACGAAGAGGGCGTGCCATGGGGGAAAGTTACACGGGGAGGGGGCAAAAAGCAAGACCTGACCCCATTCGCGGGACCGGAGATATGAGATGAACGGAACCTATGATATCCACCTGGTTGCACTTTCCCTGATCGTCGCGATCATCGCGTCGTATACGGCCCTCGAGCTGGCCGGTCGCGTGAGCCAGAGGCGGGGCAATAGTTCGTGGACCTGGCTGGCGGGCGGGGCGGTATCGATGGGCAGCGGCATCTGGTCGATGCATTTTATCGGCATGCTCGCGTTTCACCTGCCCGTTGCCGTGGCGTACGATGCCGCCACCACGGTGCTCTCCATGGCGATTGCCATCGTGGTGTCAGGGCTGGCCCTGTACGTCGTGAGGCGTCCGACCCTGACCGGAACGAACATCACGGCCGGTGCGACGCTGATGGGGGTGGGCATAAGTGCCATGCACTACACCGGGATGTACGCCATGCGGATGTCTCCCCCGATCGAATACAGCCCGCCCGTGTTTATCGCGTCCGTCCTCATCGCGATCGGGGCTTCGTTCGCCGCCCTCTGGATCGCCTTCCAGTTGCGCCATACGGGCTTCGGCGTTGCTTTCCTCGCCAAGCTCGGCAGTGCGGCCATCATGGGGCTCGCCATCACCGGCATGCATTACACCGGCATGGCTGCGGCACAGTTCGCGCCCGACAGCATCTGTCTCGCGGTGGATTCCACCAACGGCATGCGAAGCGCCGCGCTTGCGCTGACCATCGGCATCACGACCATCTGCATCCTGGCGATCACGCTCGGGTTATCGGCGCTCGACGCGCATTCCGCGAAACTCGCGAGCTCGCTGCAAGCGGCCAACGAGCAATTGCTCAACCTCGCGCTCAACGACAGCCTCACCGGCCTGCCGAACCGCATCCTGCTCGATGACCGCATGGCGCAGGCCGCATTGAGCGCGGAGCGGGCGGGGAAATCCTTCGCCCTGATGTTTATCGACCTCGACCGGTTCAAGCCGGTCAACGATTCCTTCGGCCACGGCATCGGAGACGAGTTGCTGAAGGCCGTGGCGCAGCGGCTGGCCGCCTGCGTGCGGAAAGTGGATACGGTCGCCCGCACCGGTGGCGACGAATTCGTCGTTCTGCTGAGCGAGATCTCGGACCCGAAGAACGCGGCCATGGTAAGCAGCAAGGTTCTCGACGAACTGTCGCGGCCTTTTTTCATCGGGCGCCATGAGTTGAACATATCGGGAAGCATCGGCATCAGCATCTATCCACGGGATGGCAAGGACGTGAATGTTCTGAAGGCCAATGCCGACGTGGCCATGTATCAGGCCAAACGCAGCGGACGCAACAGCTACGTCTTCTTTACCCAGGGAATGGAGGCGGCCGCCCCAGCCGAGTGATGGGGTCAGGTCTTGCCTTTTGCCCCTCTGCCCACGCGATCAGGTGACTGACGCTTGAAAGGAAGGGGGAAATTTCCGGATCGCAACCGGCCCCATCCCCACCCCGACCCTCCCCTTGAAAGGGAGGGGGAAACTTAAAGTGGACCCTCCCCTTGCAGAGGGAAGGGAAATTTATAGTGCGTAAGAGAAAGGGAGATTTATAGTGCGGCGCTCGCCTTGAAGGAGGGAAGCAGTCCTGCTCCTCTTCGCGTTTCGTACTGCGCACCGACTTTGCGACTGCGCACTTTGCACTCCGCACGCCGCATTCCTCAATCCTCGATCCGCACTCGAAATCGTGGTTGCCCGCGAACCAACCCCTCCTTCCCCTTCAAGGGGAAGGAGGGGTTGGGGATGGGTCACGTCACGCGTTGCAGGATCTCCTCAGGAAGCCCCACGCGGCATGCGGCGACGCACTGCGCCCTTAGTCCTTAGTCCTTCGTCCTCATTCCCGCCTTCTTGGGCTATACTCCCCCCGACGAAAAGTCCAAGAAAAACCGAGAGCTGCGAGGGAAACGGGTGATGAAATTCAGAATACGGGGCGCAACGTTCGCGCTCGTCGCGCTTGCATGGTCGTCGCAAGGCCTGCTGGCGCAGCAGATGCCGGGCACGGGATCGGAACTGAAATTCGATTCCTCCGGCAACCAGCAGCAGGGCAGTTCGCAGTTGCCGATCCAATC
>DATFUO010000144.1:0-7278 GCA_035260785.1 Burkholderiales bacterium | reverse complement strand
CCCAGGGGAACGCGATGGCTTACAGGAGGTTCGAGATGTACGAAATACGTCAGATCATTCAGCGTCTGCGAATGGGCGAGTCCACGCGCCAGATTGCGCGGTCCCAGCGTGTGGGCCGGGCGACAGTGGATTCGATCCATGCCGTGGCGCTCGATCAGAATTGGCTGGACCCTTTGGGTCAGGTTCCAGAGGACAGCGTCCTCGCGACGTTCTTCACGCCTGCGCGCAAGGCGCCGCAGAATGTATCGAGCGTTGAACCATTCCGAGAAGAGATCCTGAAGTGGCACGCCCAAGGGATCAATGCCACAACGATGCGACGGGCGCTGCATCAGAAGCATGGTTATAACCGCAGCGTGCATGCGCTCTACCGGTTTCTAATCCGCGAGGTTCCTGACACAGCGCCAGCGACGATCAAGCTGGAGTTTCCGGTAGGCGAGATGGCCCAAGTGGACTTTGGCATGGGTCCCGTCATCACCGATCGGAAGAGCGGAGAGATCTTCAAGACTTGGATCTTCGTTTGCACCGTCGCATGGAGTAGGCATCAGTACGCCGAGGTGGTACCGGAATTCGAATTAACACGGTGCTGCGCGCAACTATCGCCATGTGCTTTGTTGCCAATGAAGATTGGGAGCCCGAAGCCGGGACACACTTCAGGGTTGCGCATGTCTGCAACGGTTGCCAGATAGGGGATGTTTGCAACCTCGCAGCGTCGGGTCAGGTTGTGGCCGCGTTCAATGTCCTGTCGAACGATATTTGCGGCAAGCCAATCGAGACGGCCTTCGGCCCAGAATCGGCAAGCGGGATCGTTGTTACCGATTTGCGATGGTCATTGCGCCCAGGCTCATCCTGGCGCAACGACAATCATCTTGTACGGTCGGGCAAGATGAATGTCGTTCAATCGCGACCGGCCATTCCGCTTGACACCGTCCAACCCGAGGCGGCTCGTTAATGAGTGGCCGCTCTGGAGCGATCCAGGCGAGGCTTCATTCGTCCGCTTGGCCGCGAAGCGGCCGTCACCGCTGAATTCTGCAAATGTTTTATTTCCAACAAAAGGCAATAAATCTCCTTAACGTAGGGAATTCGGCGAGCGTGAACGTGTATTGGCGATTGAGGGCGGGCACGTTCAGAGGTAAAACAAGAAGTTACTTCAACTTTTAATCCGTTGGTCGCGAGTTCAAGTCTCGCACCGCCTACCAATACGACGAAAAGCCGGTATCCAGTCGGCTTTTTTCTTTGGCGCGCTCCGAATTGTTTGATCCGCGAATCGGGAATCGGGCGCGACGACTCTGGAATCGCCCGGAATGGCGTACCGCGCCGGCGCCGAGAATTATCGGTAACCGCCGGCCCGTTTCCTCGTTGCTGCCGGGCGACTAAAATGGATTCGCGGCTGCGTGTGTTACCCTTCAAGTAGGAGCAGGCTGCGGGCGGTAAGTGGGCGGTAAGTATTTGCGTGAGTTTCCCACACCGCGAAAACGCTGGTGCCGGGAAAGCTGCAACGTATTTCTGCGAATGACACGAAGTGTCGCTGGCGCGTTTTGCGCCGGCGCCTTAAGGCGATGCGGTAAGCTGGAATGGTGGGGTATAGCAACCATAACCATGGATCGTTGGCTCAGAATTCTGCTGGTCGAGGATGTTGAAGCAGATGCCGAACTTCAGCTGCGCGAACTCAGGCGCACCGGCCTGAACTTCGACGCGCACCGCGTGCAATCCGAATCGGCGTTTCTCGCAAGACTCTCCGAGTTCGTACCGGACATCATCATGTCCGATTTCTCCATTCCCGGTTTCGGTGGAATGCAGGCGCTTGAGATTGCCCGTGACCGCGCTTCGGAAACCCCGTTTATCTTCGTCTCCGGAACCATCGGTGAGGAAACCGCCGTGGAGTCGCTCAGGCGCGGGGCCACCGACTATGTGCTGAAGACCAACCTGGCGCGACTTGGTCCCGTGGTGCGGCGGGCGATTGCGGAGGCGCGGGAGCGGCGTGCGCGTCGTGCGGCCGAACAGCGCGCACTCGCGCTGACCAATCTATACGCGGCCCTGTCCGAAAGCAACGACGCTCTGGCACGAGCACAGGATCGCGACGCGGTGTTCCGCGATATCTGCCGCATCGCCGTGGCACGTGGCGGCTTCAGGTATGCCTGGGTCGGATTGGTAGATGACGAGGGCGGATTGGTGCAGCCGGCGGCCCATTTCGGCGCCGACGGCAGTGCGGTCGAGCGCGCCGAAGTCCCGCTCGACGCGCGCCAGCCGGGCGGTCGCGGGACGATGGCGACGGCCGCGCGCGAGGGTCGGCCCAGCGTCTGCAACGACATCCTGGCCGACCGGAGATTCAGCGCCGTACACGAGCGCATGCGCATGCAGGAATTCCGCTCGACGGCGGCTTTACCCTTGCTGCTTGAAGGCCGGTCCATTGGCGGATTCGGCCTCTATGCCAGCGAGGCGGGTTATTTTGACGACGAGCGCATGCATCTGCTGGGCGAGCTGGCCGGTAACATCGCGTTTGCGCTCGGCCGTTTCGAACAGGAAGCACGACGCAGGCGCGCGGAAACGGAGGTTCTCGAAGCAAGGCAGCAATTGCAGGCGCTGTCGATGCGGCTGATCGAAGTACAGGAGGACGAACGCCGCGAGATCGCGCGAGAGCTGCACGATGAAATCGGCCAGGCGCTGTCGCTGGTAAAAATCAAATTGCAACAAGTTGTGCGGCTGGGCGGGCACGACGCGCATTCCTTGCTCGAGGATTGCATCGGGATCGCCGATCACACGCTCAAGCAGGTGCGTGACATATCGCTCGACTTGCGACCGCCGCTGCTCGACGACCTGGGCCTCGGAGCGGCGCTGGAGTGGACTTTACAGCGCCGGGAGCAGGCCGCCGGCTGGCAGACCGCGATTGCGGTGGATTCGTTGCCCGGACGTCTGGCATCGGAGATCGAGACCGCCTGCTTTCGCATCGCCCAGGAGGCCCTCACCAACGTGGCGCGCCACGCTCAGGCGAAAATGGTGGAGGTGCGTCTGCATATCGTCGGAGAAGAGATCGAACTGCTGGTGCGTGACGACGGCCGCGGATTCGATCCGGAGGCGGTCAGGCTGCGCCCGGCAACGCGCGCCAGCCTCGGCCTGGTATCGATGAAGGAGCGCGCGGCGCTGGTCGGCGGCAGGCTCGAGATCAGCACAGCGGACGGCGGCGGCACCGAAGTCCGGGCGGCGATACCGCTGCGGTGGCGAACCTGATGCCTGGACAATCGAGTAAAAAAACCCGCGTACTGCTGGCGGATGATCACACCCTGATGCGTGCCGGCGTGCGGGCGCTGCTCGACGACATGGCGGACTGCGAAGTCGTTGCCGAGGCCAGCGATGGCGATGAGGCCCTGGAACTCCTCCGTCGGCACCGGCCGGATGTGGCGCTCATGGACATCGATATGAAGCGCATGAGCGGTCTTGAGGCCATGGCGACGGCAAAACGCGAATTTCCGAATCTGCACGTGATCATGCTCTCGATGCACGCGGAGAAGCAGTACGTCATGCAGGCCTTGCGCGACGGCGCGTCCGGATACCTGCTCAAGGATGCGGCGACCGTGGAGCTCGAGCTGGCGCTGAATGTTGTAATGAGGGGCGATGTGTACCTGAGCCCCGGGGTCTCCAAGCAAGTGGCCGAGGGTTTCGTGCGCCAATCCGAATCCACGGATCCGGTTGCTTCATTGACCCCGCGCCAGCGCGAAATCCTCACCCACATTGCTGAAGGTCACAACACCAAGGAGATCGCCTTCCGCCTCGGTCTGAGCACCAAGACCGTCGAAGCACACCGTACCCAACTGATGGAGAGGCTCGACATCCACGATATTGCGGGCCTGGTGCGCTTGAGCATTCGCGCTGGCTTGATCAAGCTGGATAATTAAGCGGCCATCCCAACGCCTTAAGCCGCTCTAAGGCATTTCCTGCTGCATTCTGAGAAATTCCCCGATTCTCTGCCGCAGTCCGTATCCGTAAGCTGGATTCCGTCGGCCCACGTTTCGGGCCAAATGATTCGATTCAGTTTTTTATAAACGGTTCAACAGCTTAAGGAGAAGATCATGAGTTCAGTGCGCCAGTTGTCCCCGCATCCGCAATGGGTGGATTCGCTGCATGGTTATGTCAAGCCTTACTGGGATGACCTTCTGAACGGAGAATGGGCCGAGGCCGTCACGGCGGGGCGCATGACCATCCCCGAGATGCAGGGATGGATCATGCAGATTTATCCCTTCATCCACGCGTTCCCGAAGTTCCTGGCCGAAGCGTTGATCAAGGTCGAGGACGATTACTCGCGCTCCTTCCTGATCGACAACATCCGAGTCGAAAAGGCGCATGCGGAACACTGGATCTGGATGGGCATGGGCTTCGGGCTGAAAAAGGAGGATATGCTCGATCTCGCCGAAGGTAATCGCCCGGTACTGCGCGACGTACAGTCCCTGACCGACTGGCTGTGGTACATCAACACCAAAGGCACGATGGCGGAAGCTGTCGCTGCCACGAGCTTTGCCATCGAGGGCGCGACCGGCGACCTGGCCCGAAAAGTGGTCGACGGTTTCCAGTCCTACCGTGACAAGGCGGGCGTGGATATGGGACCGAAGACCTACAAGTGGATGAAGGAACACGCACTCTACGACGACGAGCATCCGAAGATCGCGCTCGAGATCGTCAAGCGCTACGCCACCACTGAGCGCACGCAGACACGCGTGATGCTGGCGGCGAAGCGCAGCGTTCAGCTACTCAACCAGGCGCTGCTGGCTTCCTACCAGGCCTACTCCCCGGCTCAGGCCTCGGGAGAGACCGTCGATGCAGACCATCGCGCGAAAGAGCGGCGCGCGCAGCAACTGCGGCTTGCCTTTCCCGAACGGCGTTTGCGTGACCGCCGCGGGTTCATGGCCCGCAAGGTGGCGTAGCCGGGGGCGGGTCCCGGCTTCCCAGAAAGCGAAAAAGGGCCGGCGTCTGCCGGCCCTTTTTCGTGGGGCAAGTTCAGTGCTTCAGCGCCTGCATGACTTTGTCGAAATTGTCGTTGCGCACCATGAAGTGGACCGGCAAAGACTGGGTCGAGGCGCGCTCCACGATGCCGAGAATGACCACACTCAGGTCTTTCTCGTTTTTCTTCTCCATGAGGTCATCGGAGAAATCGACGACATGGCGCATGCCGCCGAGGCGTACGATGAATTCATGGATTCCCTCGCCGGCCTGATAATCGAGATCCGCGTCGGATAAGGATTGTCCCAGGCGCTCCAGTACCGACGCTGCCTTGAAATCGGTCTTCAATTCGTGCTCCTTGCGTCTGACGGGCCGCCGCGGCGGCGCGGGTGACGCGAATTGTATGCGACTGCCGTCAGGTGACGGCAAACGACCCGCAAATTCTCCTGCTGGCCGGTGCACAGACTTCTCCCAGACTACTATGCACGAACCGTTCCCGGACTGGGCCGCCAGCAGCTGTCCTGATGCAACGTTGCATCGTGCCTTCCGGGCGGCGGGAGCCGGACGAGGGTCTGGGCAATACAAGGATTCCCGGCCCCGCCATCCGATTTTTTGCTAGAATTCGCCCCTTCGAAAATCGGGCTGTTAGCTCAGCTGGTAGAGCAGTGGACTCTTAATCCAACGGTCGCAAGTTCGATCCTTGCACGGCCCACCAAAAAACGCGAAGGGGACGGCATCTGCCGTTCCCTTCAGTTTTGCGACAACGCGTCTATAGGCTGGTCAGATATTGCGCCAGCGCCTCGATCTGTTCATCGGTCCGGTTGTTGACCGTGGGACCCATGACGTCGCTGACGCGGGTGCCATCGCGAAAATCCTTGAGCTGCTTGACGATATAAGGATACTTTTGCCTGGACACGCGCGGAAATTCGTTCAGGCCCTTGAAGTTCGGCTGGTGGCAGGCCACGCATTGGGTCTCGGATGCGATCTTTTTCCCCTGCTCGATCGTCGCCGGATCGGTTTTCGCGGTGCTGCGTACCAGGGTCTGCCCCGAGAAATATTCGGCTAGGTCCTGCGCGTCCTGATCCGAGAGCACGACGGCTGCCGGTGACATCATTGCATTCTTGCGGCGGCCCTCCTTGAACGCCCTGATCTGGAGGTAGAGATATTCCCGGGTCTGGCCTGCAAGACTGGGATAGGCGCTGGAAGTAGAGTTGCCGTCAGTGCCGTGACAGTGTGCACAGGAATCGGATTTCGCGGCGCTGGCCGTATGCGTGAACAGGGTCGGCACGATCAGCATGGCCGCGCCGGCGAGCAGCTTCAGTTTCATTTCCTCTCTCCAAAGAATTTCTTTTTGAGCCGCGTACGAAATGGCGCCCGGAATTATAGGGCATCGGCCGCGACGGGCCGATCGGCCCTGCTGCGTGCCCGTCTGCCCGGCGGTGTAGACTGGCGACCGCCACCGACCGTTGCCCTGGCGATTCCCCGTGCCCGCATCCGATAAACACCATGTGCTGGCGTTCTACAGCCGCCATCCGATTTCCCGCGACCAGATTCTTGCAGGCGTAAAGGCCAGGCGCGGCCATCTCGACGGGCTCGTACCGGAAGATCTGTTCGCCTACGACCAGGACCATTACGGTGGGCTGCCGGTGGTCGACGCGCTGGCCGAGCGCGCGCTGATCGGCCGCGGCAGCCAGGTCGCGGATTTCTGTGCCGGCTTGGCCGGCCCGGCGCGCTATCTTGCCCACAAATATGGGGCATTCGTTACCTGTATCGAACTCAATCCGCATCGTGCACCGGGTGCGGCAGATCTCACGCGCCGGGTCGGCCTTGCGCATCGCGTGCGCATCGTACGCGGTGACGTCATGCGCGTGCCGCTTGCGGCGCAGACCATGGATGCGGTCATCAGCCAGGAAGCCCTGCTGCATGTGCCCGATAAACGCTCCGCCCTGTCGGAAGCGTACCGGGTCCTCAAACCCGGTGGGCGGCTCACGTTCACCGATTGGGCGGAGCACCGCCCATTGGATGCCGCCGACGCCGCGTCGATGTGGCGCGGCATCGCCGCGCAGTCCGTGCAGAGCTTTGTCAGTTATCCGCGGCTGCTGCGCGAGATCGGCTTTCGCAAAGTCGTGGTCGAGGACCTGACTGCAGACTGGGGAAACATCCTCGAAGAGCGTTATGCGATGTATCGCGAGTTGCGCGAAGAAACAGCCAGCCTTGGCATGCCGGGCGGCGACGAGGATTTTTATCGTTCCTACGCACGCCTGGTTGCGCTGGTACAGGAGCGCACGCTCGGGGGCGGACGTTTCACGGCGGAGAAATGAGCGCTTCTCGCCGGCGACGCGCAAGGCG
>DATFUO010000143.1:0-5464 GCA_035260785.1 Burkholderiales bacterium | reverse complement strand
TTCTCGACATCTTCGCCAACGTAGCCGGCTTCGGTAAGCGTGGTTGCATCGGCCATTACGAAAGGCACGTTGAGCAGCCGCGCCAGCGTTTGCGCGAGCAGCGTTTTCCCTGAGCCCGTGGGTCCGATCAGAAGAATGTTGCTCTTGGCGAGCTCGACGTCGTCCTTCTTCTGCACCGTCTTCAGACGCTTGTAGTGGTTGTAGACCGCGACCGACAGGATTTTTTTGGCGATGTCCTGGCCAATGACGTACTGGTCGAGGCTTTCCCGGATCTCGTGCGGCACCGGGAGGTCGGACTTGACGCCCTTGCCGGCGGTCTCGGCGTGGCTCTCTTCGCGGATGATGTCATTGCACAGCTCGATGCACTCATCGCAGATGAAAACCGAGGGACCGGCGATCAGCTTGCGAACCTCGTGCTGGCTCTTGCCGCAGAAGGAGCAGTAAAGAAGCTTTTCGCCACCAGGTTTCTCAGACATAGTTCCCTTTCGTTCAACCCATCGGCCCACTCAGCGCCGTCGTTCCGCTCACTCAGATTGACGCCAAATTCAGGCGGCCGCAGCGGCGGTCTCGCTGCGGCTGAGCAATACCTTGTCCACCAGGCCATACTTTACCGACTCTTCGGCACTGAGGAAATTGTCACGATCCGTGTCGCGCTCGATCGCCTCCACCTTTTGCCCGGTGTGCTTGGCCATCAGGTCGTTGAGGCGGCCGCGCAGATAGAGGATTTCACGGGCGTGGATCTCGATATCCGAAGCCTGGCCCTGGAAGCCTCCCATGGGCTGATGAATCATGACCCGCGAGTTCGGCAGCGCGAATCGCTTGCCATTGGCGCCCGCCGCGAGCAGGAACGCCCCCATGCTGGCCGCCTGGCCGATGCACAGCGTACTGACATCCGGCTTGATGAATTGCATCGTGTCGTAGACCGCCAGGCCGGCTGAAACCGATCCGCCCGGCGAATTGATGTAGAAGGAAATGTCCTTTTCCGGATTTTCCGACTCCAGGAAGAGCAGTTGCGCGACGATCAGGTTGGCCGTCATTTCCGTGACCGGGCCGACCAGAAACACCACGCGCTCCTTGAGCAGGCGCGAGTAGATGTCGTAGGCGCGCTCGCCCCGGCCGCTCTGCTCGATAACCATCGGCACCAGGCCCAGTCCCTGCGGTTCGGTATTGAAACGGTCGTGCATCGTAATCATTGTGCGTTCCCCATGAGATCGTCGAAGGCGGTCGGCTTGTCTTCGACCTTTGCATTCGACAGCACCCATTGCACTACGTTGTCCTCGAGAACAATCGACTCGACTTCGCGCAGCCGCTCGGGCTGCTGGTAATACCAGCGCACCACCTCGTCCGGCTTCTCGTAGCTTTGGGCGTACTCCCGGACCACCGCCTTGATCTGATCCGGCTTCGCTTCGAGCTTGTGCAGTCTGACCATCTCGGCCAGGATCAGGCCGAGACTCACGCGCCTGACCGCCTCGGGCTCGAAGGCCTCCTTCGGCATCGGAATCTGATCCGCCTTGAGGCCTCGTTGTTCGAGGTCGCGACGCATGTTCTGCATCAATCGCTCGACTTCCATGTCCAGCAGTGCGCGCGGAACCTCGACCCTGGTCGCCTCCAGCAGCGATTTCATGACCTGGTCCTTGACCCGCGTTTCGGCCCGGCGCTTGACCTCGCGCTCCAGGTTTGCCTTCACGTCGGCGCGCATTTTCGACAGATCGCCGTCGGCCACGCCCAGCGATTTGGCGAAGGCCTCATCCGCCTCCGGTACATGCGGCTCCTGCACCGCCTTGAGCTGAACTTCAAAGTGCGCGGTTTTTCCTGCGACCTCTTTGCCATGGTAATCGTCGGGAAAGCGCACGTCGAATTCACGGCTCTCCCCGGCCTTCATGCCGATGAGCCCGTTCTCGAAGTCCGCGAGCAACTGCCCACCGCCAAGCAGCGTATTCTGGTCGGTGCCGGTGCCGCCGTCGAATGTCTCGCCCGCAAGCGTGCCGCGATAGTCCATGCGTACCTGGTCGCCGGTCTGCGCACCGCGATCCACGGGGTGGTAATGCGTGCGCTGCTTGCGCAAGATGTCGATGGTCTTGTCCACTTCCGCGTCGTTGATATTCACCACCGGCCGCTCGATCCTGGCCTGTGCCAGTTCGCCGACCGCAACTTCGGGATAGACCTCGAAAGTCGCGATATATTCGAACTTGTCCGCGGGCGCATCACCGGGTTTGACTTCGATGCGCGGATAGCCTGCCACACGCAGATTCTTTTCCCTCACCGCTTCTCCGAAGGTGCGCTGCACTTCGTCGCCGAGAACCTCCTGGCGCACCTGGCCGCCGAACTGCTGTTCGACGATTTTCATGGGCACTTTGCCGGGGCGGAAGCCGTGCAGCTTCACGGTGCGGGCAAGGCGCTTCAGACGCGATTCGACTTCGTTGTTGACCTTGTCGAGCGGCAATGTGACGGACAGGCGGCGCTCGAGGGAGCTCAGGGTTTCCAGATTGGCTTGCATCAAATTCCGTTATTCCGGTTGGTGAGGGTGAACGCGGCCGGCGCGATTTCCTTGGCGGCTCTGGTGCGAAAGGAGAGACTCGAACTCTCACGCCTTTCGGCGCCAGAACCTAAATCTGGTGCGTCTACCAATTCCGCCACTTTCGCGCTTGCCGCATTCTAATATAATGCCCCCCCGCCGTCACCCGAAAGGCATCGCGCCGCGGGCACGCGCGCAGGCCTAACTCCCTGTCTCGCTTTATTAATAAAACGATGGCGCTCAACCACTACGAGAATTTCCCGGTTGCATCGGTGCTGCTGCCCGCCCGGCTGCGGCGACCGGTGAAATTGATATACGCCTTCGCGCGCCAGGCGGATGACTTCGCCGACGAAGGCGACTGGCCTGCCCCGGTCCGGCTGGCCAACCTGGCGGAATTCGGCAGACAGCTCGATCTGATCGAGAGCGGAGCGACGCCGTCTTCACCGCTGTTCGTGGATCTTGCGGGGGTCATCCGCGAACGCGACCTTCCGATCGACTTGTTCCGCGATCTGCTGTCGGCCTTCTCGCAAGACGTGACGAAGGCGCGCTATGCGGACTTCGGCGAAGTCATGGACTATTGCAGGCGCTCGGCCAACCCGGTCGGGCGCCTCCTGCTGCACCTGTATCGCGCGACCGAACCACACAGCCTGGCCTGGTCCGACAACATCTGTTCTAGCCTGCAGTTGATCAACTTCTGGCAGGACGTCGAAATCGACTACCGCAAGAACCGGATCTATCTGCCGGCCGACGAAATGGCAGAATACGCCGTGACCGAGTCCCAGATTGCGAACCGTGATACCGGCGGCAAATGGCGCGATCTGATGCTGTTCCAGATAGATCGTACCCGGCGGATGCTCCTGGCCGGTGCGCCGCTCGGCCGCACCCTGCCCGGACGCATCGGACTCGAACTGCGCATGATCGTGATGGGCGGAAACCGCATCCTCGAAAAACTGCAAGCCAGCGGCGGCGATGTGTTTCGCCATCGACCGGTGCTCGGCTCCTTCGACTGGGTGCTCATGCTCTACCGCTGCCTGCTTGCCTACCGATGACACCCGAACAGTATTGCCAGGATAAGGCCGCGAAAAGCGGCTCGAGCTTTTACTACAGTTTCCTGTTTCTGCCGTCCGAGCGCCGCCGTGCGATCACCGCGCTCTATGCGTTTTGCCGCGAAGTCGACGACGTCGTGGACGAATGCGCCGATACCGAGGTGGCGCGCACCAAACTGGCATGGTGGCGCAAGGAAATTGCCGGAGCATTTGCGGGATCGGCGCAGCACCCGGTCGCGCAGGCCCTCATTCCGGTCGTGAAAGCCTTCGATCTCCCGCAGAATCGTTTCCAGGACATCATCGACGGCATGGAAATGGATCTGCGCTACAACCGCTATCCGGACTTCGCCACGCTGCAGTCCTACTGCTATCGCGTCGCGGGCGTGGTCGGTCTGATGGCGGCCGAGATATTCGGTTATCGCGATCCCGCCACGCGCAAGTATGCGGAGAACCTCGGTACGGCATTCCAGCTCACCAACATCATCCGCGATGTCGGGGAAGATGCCCGCCGCAGCCGCGTTTACCTGCCTCTTGACGAGCTGGCGCGCTTCGGCTTGACCGCCACCGACATCGTTCACCTGCACGACAGCGAAAAATTGCAGCGCCTGATCGAATTCCAGATCGAAAGGGCTGAGCAATACTACAGGCAGGCCTTTGCGTCGCTGCCGTACCCGGATCGCAAATCGCAACGCCCCGGCCTGGTCATGGCCGCCATTTACCAGACAGTGCTGAAGGAAATCCGCCGTGGCGGCTGCAAGGTACTCGACCGGCGCACGTCGCTCACGCCGATCCGCAAACTGTGGATCGCCTGGCGGACGTGGCTGACCGCGTGAAGGACGCGGCCGGCAAACCTGCGCGCGTCGCTGTCATCGGTGGCGGTTATGCAGGCATGGCGGCGGCAGCGGAGCTTGCGTGCCACGACGTGCCCGTCACAGTATTCGAAGCGGGCCGGGTGCCGGGCGGCCGCGCGCGCCGCGTCGAAACCGACGGCAAGCGCCTCGACAACGGCCTGCATATCCTGCTGGGTGCCTACCGCGAAACATTGCGGCTCATAGAGCTTGTCAAAGATCCCGGCGAGTCTTTGGGACTGCTGAGATTGCCGCTGGAACTGATCCTCCATCCGGCGTTTCACTTGCGGGCCGCGCGGCTTCCGGCACCATTGCACCTGCTTTCGGCACTGCTGTGCGCGCGAGGACTCGCCCTGCACGATCGCTTCGCAGCGGCACGCTTCATGGCCTGGGCCCGGCTCAACGGATTCCGCCTCGAAAGCGACACGAGTGTTGCGGACCTGCTGGCCTCGCAACGCCAGCCGGATGCGGTCTCGCGATTCCTCTGGAACCCGCTTTGCGTATCGGCGCTGAACACGCCGCCGCCGCAGGCTTCGGCCCAGGTGTTCATGACTGTGTTGCGGGATAGTCTGAGCGGCAGGCGTGCGGACAGCGACCTGCTGTTGCCGACCCTCGATTTTTCCGCGCTTTTCCCGGAACGCGCGGCGCGTTATGTGCAATCACACGGCGGCAACGTGCAACTGGGCGTCACCGTGCAAACCGTGCGGCACGACGACGGCGGCTTCGACCTCACCGCCGACGGCCGGCGCTTCAGCCATGCGGTCGTGGCTGTCCCGCCCCATCGCGTCGGGGCGTTGCTTGCCGAACACGCGGAACTCGCGCCCATCGTCCGGATGATCGACCAGTTCGTCTATCAACCGATTTATTCGGTCTATCTGCAATACGCTCCGGAAACGCGCCTGCCGTTCCGGATGGGCGGTCTCGAAACCCGGTACGCCCAGTGGCTGTTCGACCGCGGCCAGCTATGCGGCCAGCACGGATTGATCGGCGTGGTCATTTCCGCGGGCGGCGCGCACCAGGAACTTGCCCACGACGACCTCGCGCGGGCGGTCCAC
>DATFUO010000142.1:0-13624 GCA_035260785.1 Burkholderiales bacterium | reverse complement strand
CGCGGCCTGCCGCAAGGCCGGCGCGAAAGTCGTGGTCGCCGGCATGCGCGTTCCGCCCAACTATGGACCCGTCTACGCACGCCGTTTCGAAGGTCTCTTTGCCGAAGTCGCTAGACAGCAGAATGCTTCGCTGGTTCCATTCATGCTTCAGGGGTTCGCGGACGACCGCAAGATGTTTCAGGCCGATGGCATTCACCCGGTCGCCGCTGCGCAATCGCGCATTCTCGATAACGTCTACCACCGGCTGCGCCCTCTTTTGCTGCCGCGTCCACGACGCTGACATCCAGCCCTGACGGCGGTATCAGCGTTAACGGTAGCACAGCTGCCCTGCTTCGACGAGGACGCAGCCGGCGTTGCGCGTCCGACCGATAGATGGCAGCGCGGGCGCCGGCAATCCCATGCCTGGGGATCCTTCGCGCCCGTTTCCCCGATCCGATGGTCAGGAATTCCCGTGCCGGAAAGGCACCAAATGCCGTCCGTATGGCCTTAAGTTTTACTTAAGTCACGTTCTATAAATTCCGGGCATGGGAAAATGGTGTTTATCCGTTCCCGGGGCGACAGAATGAAGTAATCGTTGCGGTCTGCACGCGGACCCGGTGCGGCAAAAGCCGCAGGAGGAACAAAACATGCGATTGTTGCTGGTTGAAGACGACACCATGATTGGCAACAGCGTTCAGCAGGGCTTGCGCCAGGATGGCTATAGCGTTGACTGGGTGCAGGATGGCCGGGCCGCCGAACTGGCGTTGGGAAACGAAGTTTACGACCTCATGCTGCTCGATCTGACTTTGCCCAAGAAAAACGGTAGCGATGTGCTCAGGAGCCTGCGAGCGCTGGGGAATTTCATTCCGGTGTTGGTCCTGACCGCACGGGACGCCGTGGCGGAGCGGGTGAAGGCGCTCGACGGCGGGGCCGACGATTTTCTGACCAAGCCATTCGATCTGGATGAACTCGCCGCCCGTGTGCGCGCCCTGCTGCGCCGCCGGGCCGGACGCGCCACGCCGTCGATCCAGCACGGCAACCTGATCCTGAACCCCGCCACGCACCAGGCAACGTTACGCGGAAAGGAACTCGCCCTGTCGGCAAAGGAGTTTGCGCTTCTCATGGCCTTGCTGGACCAGCCGGGAATGGTGCTGTCACGCGCGCAACTGGAAGAGAAACTGTACGGATGGGACGGCGAGATCGGCAGTAATGCGGTGGAGGTCTACATCCACTCGCTGCGCAAGAAGCTTGGCAAGGACTTCATCAGGAATATTCGCGGCGTCGGTTATATGGCGCGCAAGGTCAGATGAAATCCATCCGGCGTCAACTGCTCGTATCGCTGCTTTCGACGCTGCTGCTCATCGGACTTATTGCAACCCTCGGAATTTACGTCTCGGTCGAGGAGGAATTCAACGAAATTTTCGACTACGAACTCAGACAGGTGGCCCTGTCCTTTCGCGACGACTCGCTGGGCAGCCCGGTAGGTCCGCCGGTTCAACTGGTCGACGAGGAGGACGACCTCGTGATTCAGATATGGGATCGCGCCGGCACCTTGGTCTACGTATCGGATGCACTGCCCGCCCTGCCGCCGCGCGCCCAGCCCGGTTATTCCCTGGGATCGACCCCGGGCGTCCAGTGGCGGGCGTTCAATATCCACCTGCGCGAGCATACGATCCAGGTCGCCCAGCCCTTAAGCGTGCGCAAGTCGCTCGCCGCGCGCGCTGCAATGCGCACCCTGGCTCCAATTCTGTTTCTTATCGCCGCATTCGGTATGGTGATATGGTTCATCGTCGCAAAGGGATTGCGCCCGCTCAACAAGGTGACCGATGCAGTTGAACAGCGTTCGGCGTCGGCCCTTCAGCCGCTGCCCGACGACAACCTCCCGGGCGAAGTCAGGCCGCTGGTCACGGCGCTCAACGATCTGCTAAGCCGGCTCGGCAATGCGCTGGAGATGCAACGCACATTCATTGCCGATGCGGCGCATGAGCTGCGCACGCCGCTCACCGCGGTGCAGCTTCAGATCCAGCTCGCCGAGCGTGCGGCAAGTCCCGCGGAACGCTCGGCCGCCTTCGCGCAGTTGCGCGAGGGCGTCAAACGCGCCATCCATCTCGTGCAGCAGTTGCTGGCGCTTGCAAGTCTCGAACCCCAGCTCACCGGGCGCAGTACGACCCAGGTAGACCTCGCGCAGATGGCCAGGCAGGCGGTCGCGGATTACGCAGCTATCGCGGACTCCAAGGAAATCGACATTGGCGTCGACGGCGACCGCCCGCTATGGATAACCGGCGATCCGGAGGCCTTGCGCGTGATGCTTGGCAACCTGGTCGATAACGCGATCCGCTACACCCAGCGTGGCGGCAAGATAGATGTCAGCGTGAGCGTGGACGCGGGCGAGCCGGTGCTGGCGGTGAAGGATAACGGCCCGGGCATTCCGGCGGAATTCCGCGCAAGGGCCTTCGACAGATTCTCCCGCCAGCATGGAACCAGCGAGGCCGGCAGCGGCCTGGGACTGGCGATCGTCAGAAACATTGTCACGCGCCATCGCGCAGCCATCGCCCTCGCGACGGGGGACCATGAGCGCGGCCTGTGTGTGACAGTGCGCTTTCCAAATTAGTAAACTATGAAACCTGAAACCATGATGTTCGACTCGTCCACTGTCCGCACCCGCGTCGCCGTCACTCTGGTTTTTGTGTTTTTCGTTGCCTGGTTCTGCAACCTCGACTATCGCAGCCTAGTGCGCCCGGACGAGGGGCGATATGCCGAAATCGCACGCGAAATGGCAGTCACCGGAGACTGGACTACGCCGCGCCTGAACGGCATCAAGTATTTCGAGAAGCCGCCGCTGCAGTACTGGATGACCGCCGCCGCCTACAAGGCCTTCGGCGAACACGAATGGACGGCCCGGCTGTGGTCCGCCCTGACGGGATTTGCCGGCGTGCTGATGGTGGGATTCGCCGGCGCGAGACTATTCGGCCAGCGGGCGGGGTTTTACGCCGCGATTGTGCTGGCGAGCAGCCTGCTCTACGCCGTAATCGGCCATACCAATACGCTCGACATGGGCGTCACGTTCTGCCTGACGCTCGGACTGCTCGGTTTCCTGCTGGCACAGCGCGGCGCGGCGAGAACGCGCGAGACACGCCTCTGGATGTTGCTGGCCTGGGCGGCCATGGGCCTGGGTTTCCTGAGCAAAGGGCTGATCGGCCTGGCCCTGCCGGGCGCCGCGATGGTCGCCTACGCACTCGTCCATCGCAATGCTTCATTCCTGAAACGACTCGAGCCGGTCCCAGGCATCGCGATCATGCTGGCGATCGCCCTCCCCTGGATCGTTGAGGTCTCGATCGCCAATCCCGAGTTCGCGCATTTCTTCTTCATACACGAACATTTCCAGCGCTTCCTGACGCAAGTCCATCACCGCACGGCGCCATGGTGGTATTTCATCCCGATCCTCTTCGCCGGCATGCTGCCCTGGACGGCAATGCTGGGTCAGGCGCTGATCACGGCATGGAAGCGCGATCCGGGCGGGGGCTCGTTCAGGTCACGGCGTTTTCTGCTGCTGTACGCAGCGGTCATTTTCCTGTTCTTCAGCGCGTCCCAGTCCAAACTGCCCTCGTATATTCTGCCGATTTTTCCCGCGCTCGCGCTGCTGATGGGCGAATGGCTCACCCGGGTCCGCGGCCGCACGCTGGCGTGGCTGATCCTGCCGGTCGCCGTCTTCGCGCTCGCGGGTGCCATTGCGTCGCCATTCGTGGTGAATTACGACAGCGAAAAGATACCGGTGGCGCTGTTCGCGTTGTTCGGCAAATGGATACTCGCGGGTGCTCTGGCGCTGCTCGCGGCCTCCGGCCTCGCGATGTTTTTCGCGCGGCGCGAACGCATCGAAGCCGCCATCGTGACACTCGGTGCCGGCGGATTGCTGCTCGTTCAACTCATCATGACCGGCCACGAATCCCTGTCGCCGTCCTTTTCAACGTCGCATCTGGCCGGAACGATCAGCCCGCTTCTCGACGCCGACACCCCTTTCTACAGCGTGCGCACCTATGAGCAGACGCTGCCGTTCTACATCAAACGAACGGTGACGCTGGTCGATTACGGCGACGAACTCGAATTCGGCCTGACCCAGCAACCGGATCTGGAAATTCCGACTGTCGCGGAGTTCGAGGCACGCTGGCGCAGCGACAGCAAGGCGCTGGCAATCATGGGGCCGGACGTCTACCGGGAATTGGCTGGACGGGGTCTGCCGATGCATCTGCTCGCCGAGGACACGCGCCGTGTTATCGTATCAAAACCATGAATTTCATCAGTTTCATGCTGGTACTCGCGGGGGTACTGCTGAATGCCGCGGCGCAACTGCTGCTCAAGGCCGGCACCAACGGCATCGGGGCATTCACCTTTAGCGCAGACAACTTGGTTCCGGTCGGGATCAAGGTGGCTTCCAGTCCTTTCATCCTGGGCGGACTCGGCTGCTACGCCGTCAGCGTGGTCATCTGGATCATGGCGCTGTCGCGCGTCGAGGTCAGCCTCGCCTATCCGATGCTCTCGATCGGCTATGTCGTCAATGCCGTCGCCGCGTGGTATCTGTTCGGCGAAGCGCTGACTGCGCAACGCATGATCGGCATCGGCACCATCATTGTCGGCGTCTTTCTGGTGGCGCGTTCATGACCGCGCGCACTCCGGTGGTTCCCTACCTGCCGTTCGCACGTCCGTCTATCGACGAGGAATCCATAGCCGGCGTGGCGGAAGTGCTGCGTTCGGGCTGGATCGCCAGCGGACCGAACGTGCTCAAGTTCGAACAGGCCCTTTCCGACTATCACAGCGGACGCCCGGCGCGGGTCGTGACTTCGGCTACCGCGGCCTTGGAACTTGCCCTGCAGGTTGCCGGCGTCGGCCCGGGTGCCGAGGTGATCACGTCGGCGATGAGTTTCTTCGCGGCGCCGAACATGATCTTGAAAGTCGGCGCCAAACCGGTGTTCGTGGACTGCGATCTCGCCACACGTAACATCGATTTCGACCAGGTTGAGGCGGCCATCACGCCACGCACCAGGGCCATCATGCCGACCCATTTCGCCGGATTGCCGGTGGACATCGAGCGCCTGTATGCCATCGCGCAGAAGCACGGGCTGCGGATCATCGAAGACGCCGCGCTGGCGATCGGCTCGCGCTGGCGGGGACGGCGCATCGGCGCCTTCGGCGATCTGGTTGCGCTCAGCTTCCACCCCAACAAGAACATGACCACCATCGAGGGCGGCGCGCTGTTGTTGAGCGACACAGCCGAGGTGAAATTGTTCGAGAAGCTGCGCTTCCACGGCATCGTGCGCCTGGCGGACGGCACCCGCGACGTGGAGTTCGCCGGCGGGAAATTCAACCTGCCGGATGTCAATGCGCGTATTGGCCTGGCACAGCTCGCCCGGCTCGAGGAATTCAACGCGGCACGGCGCGTACTGGCGGCGCGCTATTTCGCGAATCTGCGCACCGATCCGCAATGCGTCCTGCCGGCCCGCGCGCACGTCGGCGAAGAAGAGGGTCACAGCTGGAACATGTTCTGCCTGCTGCTGCCGCTCGAGAAGCTCGACATTACGCGCAAACAATTCATCGATATCCTGCACGCGTGCGGCATCGGCATCGGCATTTCCTACGAGGCGCTGCATCTGACCACGCTCGGCCGCGGGCTCGGGTACCGGGAGGGCCATTTTCCGAACACGGAGCGCATTGCTCGCGAGACCGTGACCTTGCCGCTGTTCCCGGCAATGAGCGTCGGCGACGTCGATCGCGTTTGCCAGACCGTTGCCGAGGTTCTTGCCGGCGCCCGGCGCTGACGCAGACCCTCCGGATCACCCCATGCCCCAGCCCACCCTTTCGATCGTCATTCCGGTCTATAACGAAGAAGCCGGACTGCCCGCCCTGTTCGCCCGGCTTTATCCGGCGCTCGATGCCGTGGAACTGGCGTACGAAGTCATCTTCGTCAACGATGGCAGCCGCGACCGCTCGGCAGCGGTGTTGCGCAAGCAGTTCGAGCAGCGCCCCGACGTCACGCGCGTCATCCTGTTCAACGCCAACTACGGCCAGCACCTCGCAATCATGGCCGGGTTCCAATATTCGCGCGGAGGGCGTGTCGTAACGCTGGACGCCGATTTGCAGAATCCGCCCGAGGAAATAGGCAAGCTGCTGGCCAAGATGGACCAAGGCTTCGACTACGTCGGCGGCGTGCGCGCCAGTCGCCAAGACACCTGGTTTCGCCGTAATGCCTCGCGCGTGATGAACCGGTTGCGGGAACGCACGACGCGCATTCACATGACCGACCAGGGGTGCATGCTGCGGGCCTACGACAGGCAGGTGGTGGATGCAATCAACAAATGCGAAGAGGTCAATACGTTTATTCCGGCGCTGGCCTATACCTTTTCCAGCAATCCGGCCGAGGTCGAAGTCGCGCACGAAGAGCGCGCGGCCGGCACGACCAAGTATTCCCTGTACAAGCTGATGCGGCTCAATTTTGATCTGGTCACCGGGTTCTCGCTGGCGCCGCTGCAGGCGTTTTCGCTGGTCGGCTTTGCGCTCGCCGCCACGTCGACCGGGGTGGTGGTGTTCCAGATCTTTCACCGGCTTGTGCGCGGGGAGGCCGCCGAAGGAGTGTTTCAGTCGGTGACGGACGCAGCGCAGTTCTTCCTGTTCGGCGTTGTGCTTTTCGGCATCGGCCTGCTGGGCGAATACATCGGCCGCATCTATCAGGAAGTTCTGCGCCGGCCGCGCTTCATCGTCAGCGCGGTGCTCGAAGAGCGCCCGGCCGCGGATCCGGCGCAGGCCGACAGGCCGGCCGAATTTCACAAGACTTCCGCGATCCGCTGAAACCAAGATGGCCAGCGCCGTGGTTTTCGCGTATCACGATGTCGGGGTGCGCTGCCTGAAAGTTCTGCTCGCGCAAGGCATGCGCGTGCCGTTGGTCGTCACGCACCCGGACAATCCCGCCGAGAACATCTGGTTCGACAGCGTCGCCGCGGTGGCGCGCGAACACGATATTCCCGTGATCACGCCCGATAACCCGAACCTTGCCGGCACGCTCGAACGGGTCGCAGCCGAGAGCCCGGATTTTCTGTTTTCGTTCTACTTCCGGCACATGATAGGCTCCCAGCTGCTCGCCACCGCAAAACGCGGAGCATTGAACATGCATGGATCCCTGTTGCCGAAATACCGAGGCCGTGTTCCGGTCAATTGGGCAATCATCCAGGGTGAACGGGAAACCGGAGCCACGCTGCACTATATGATTGAAAAACCCGACGCCGGCGATCTCGTCGACCGGCAGGCAGTGCCAATCCTGCCCGACGACACCGCACCCGAAGTGTTCCGCAAGGTCACGGTTGCGGCGGAAATCGTCCTGCATCGCTGCCTGCCTATGCTGGTCGCCGGAACGGCACCGCGCATCCAGCAGGATCTGGGGCGCGGATCGTACTTCGGCGGCCGCAAGCCCGGCGACGGACGCATCGACTGGAACGGCACGGCCGAGGCGGTCCATAATCTGGTACGCGGCGTTGCTCCGCCTTATCCGGGCGCCTTCACGACGATTGGTGGAAAGACGGTGCGCATCCTGAAATCCCTGCGCCAGCCCGGACGCCGCGGCAATTTTTCGGCGCCCACCCTGTTTGTCGAAAACGACATTTGCTTTGTGCAATGTGGCGATGGCGGCGTGTTGCGCGTCGGCGACATCGAGCTTGCCGGCCGGCGGCTCGAACCTCGTGAAATCGATGCGGCGCTCGGCCCCATTCCCCTGAGATTACTTTCCTGAAACCCCGGGCCTGACGTGAAAAAAATTCTGATCCTTGGCGTGAACGGCTTCATCGGCCATCATCTTTCCAGGCGCATCATCGACACCACGGACTGGGAAGTGTTCGGCATGGACATGCAGACCGAGCGCGTCTCCACATTGCTCGATCACGAGCGCTTCCATTTCTTCGAGGGCGACATCACCATCAACAAGGAATGGATCGAGTATCACATCCGCAAGTGCGATACGGTGCTGCCCTTGGTGGCCATCGCCACGCCAGCCACTTATGTCAAGGAACCGCTGCGGGTGTTCGAACTGGACTTCGAGGCCAATCTGCCGATCGTGCGCCACGCGGTGAAGTACGGCAAACGCGTGATCTTCCCCTCCACGTCCGAAGTTTACGGAATGTGCCGCGACGGCGAGTTCGACCCGGAGAGCTCCGAGTTGATCTACGGCCCGATCAACAAGCCGCGCTGGATCTACGCCTGCGCCAAGCAGTTGATGGACCGTGTCATCGCCGCCTATGGCCAGCAGGAAGGCCTCGACTACACCCTGTTCCGTCCCTTCAACTGGATCGGCGCCGGGCTGGACAACATCCACACGCCAAAGGAAGGCAGTTCGCGGGTGATCACGCAATTCTTCGGCCATATCGTACGCGGCGAGACGATCAAGCTGGTGGACGGTGGAACCCAGAAGCGCGCGTTCACCTATATCGACGACGGCATCGACGCGCTGATGAAGATAATCGAAAACAAGGATCGCGTCGCCAGCGCCAAAATCTACAACGTCGGCAACCCGAAAAATAATTATTCGGTTCGTGAACTGGCAAAGATGATGATCGAACTCGCGCTCACCTATCCCGAGTACCAGGCGGCGGCGAAGCTGGTCAAAACGCTCGAAACCACGTCCGACGCCTATTACGGCAGCGGTTACCAGGATGTGCAGAACCGCGTACCGAAGATCGATAACACGCGCAGGGATCTCGGCTGGCAGCCGAAAGTCGACATGCCGACGGCGCTCAGGAACATCTTCGACGCCTATCGCGGCCACGTGGCCGACGCCCGCAATCTGGTCAATTGACGACTTGACCCGGGCGTCGCGAAAATCCATGAAACTGGCCCTCAAGATAGACGTCGATACCTATCGCGGCACCCGTCGGGGCGTGCCGCGCCTGCTGCAAATTCTGAAGGCGCGCAACGCCGGCGCCACTTTCCTGTTTTCACTCGGGCCGGATCATACTGGCCGGGCCATTACGCGGGTATTTCGCAGCGGTTTTCTGCGCAAGGTTCGCCGAACGTCGGTGCTGGCGCACTACGGCATCAAGACCCTGCTCTATGGAACCCTGCTGCCAGCGCCCGATATCGGACGGGAATGCGCGGGCATCATGCGCGATGTGCGCGATGCCGGATTCGAAGTCGGAATCCACACTTGGGATCACGTTTTGTGGCAAGACCATGTAGCCCGCGCCAATGCGCAGTGGACGCGCCGGCAGATGGATCTTGCCTGCGAGCGCTACGAGGAAATTTTCGGCGAACCCGCGCGCGTACATGGCGCGGCTGGCTGGCAGATGAATCGCCATGCATACCGGCTCACGCAGCGGCTGGGCTTCAATTTCTGTTCCGACACGCGTGGCAGCGGACCTTTCGTGCCGGTCTACCAGGGTGAAATCGTTGCCTGTCCGCAGTTGCCGACCACGTTGCCCACGCTGGACGAGATGATCGGCGTCGACGGCATCAATGCCGGCAATGTCGTCGAACGGTTGCTGGGGTTGACCCGGGAGCAAGCCTCGTCGGGCCACGTATATACGCTGCATGCCGAACTGGAAGGCATGAAGTTCGCGTCGTTATTCGAACAGCTTCTGGACGGCTGGCTGGCCCAGGGCTACGAGCTCGCTTCGCTCGGCGGCTACCTTGAATCCCTGCCCTTCAACGATTTGCCGAGACACGAAATCGCCACCGGCCCGATACCGGGTCGCAGCGGCGTACTGGCATTGCAGGGCCACGAATTCCTCGCCCCCGTCTGACTCCCGCCCCCATCCCTCCACCCAACACGGAGGCATTTTGGTATTGCATTCCGCAAAGGATTCAGTAACCATTGCCTTCAGGAATGGAAACCTCGCTGGTTGGGCTCAAGGTTCCCGATTTCGAGATCGCATCGACCGGGAACAGGACGTTCAAGCTCTCAGACTCCCTGGGAAGCCCTCTGGTCCTCTACTTTTATCCGAAGGACAACACCCCCGGTTGCACCACCGAAGGCCAGCAGTTCCGCGATTTGCATGCGGAATTCAACAGGCTCGGTTGCGCCATTTACGGGGTTTCGCGCGACAGCCTTAAATCGCACGAAGGCTTCAAAGCCAAAATGGCTTTTCCGTTCGACCTGCTGTCCGACACGGACGAGAAAGTCTGCAACCTGTTCGGTGTCATGAAAATGAAAAACATGTACGGCCGACAGGTGCGTGGCGTCGAGCGCAGCACGTTCGTCATCGACGCCGGCGGACGCGTACGCAGCCAATGGCGCGGGGTGAAGGTGCCCGGCCACGCGCGGGAGGTTCTGGAATTCGTAACATCCCTTTAACCGACACACAGGAGCGCGGATGATCCCCCGACGGAGCAAATCCTCTTTCAACTCTCGCATGCGCTTTATTTCCCGTGCCGCCGGGGCCCGCTTATGATCCAGCGCAAATCCGCTGCCCCCACCCTCGTCACCACGCTCCACCCTCGCAACAAACTGTTTGTCCTCGACACCAACGTTCTGATGCACGACCCGACGAGCCTGTTCCGGTTCGAAGAGCACGACGTGTATCTGCCGATGGTCACCCTCGAGGAGCTGGATTCCAACAAGAAGGGCATGTCCGAGGTCGCGCGCAACGCGCGCCAGGCCAGCCGTTTCCTCGACGAAATCGTTTCCAAGGCGGTGGAGGACATCGCCGCGGGAATACCGCTGGAGAATGCCGGCGCCAGAGAGGCGACGGGGCGGTTGTTCCTGCAGACCGAATCGATCATCGGCGAGTTGCCGGCACGGCTGGCGGCCGGCAAGGCGGACAACCAGATCATCGGGGTGGTGAAGCACCTGCAGGAGGTACACGACAAACGACAGGTGATCCTGGTCAGCAAGGACATCAACATGCGCATCAAGGCGCGTGCCCTGGGCTTTGCGGCGGAGGACTATTTCAACGACAAGGTGCTCGAGGACACCGATCTGCTGTACACCGGCGTACGCGAACTTCCGGCGGATTTCTGGGACCAGCACGGCAAGGAAATGGAATCATGGCAACAGGATGGACGCACTTATTATCGCGTGCACGGGCCGTTGTGCGACAGCCTGATGGTCAATGAATTCGTTTTCCTCGAGAGCGAAAAACCGTTCTACGCACAGGTCAAGGAGCAAAGCGGAAAGACCGCGATCCTGCAGACCATCCGCGAATATACCCACCAGAAAAACAACATCTGGGGAATCGTGGCCCGCAACCGCGAGCAGAACTTTGCACTCAACCTGTTGATGAATCCCGACGTGGACTTCGTCACCCTGCTCGGCCAGGCCGGCACCGGCAAGACGTTGATGACGCTTGCTGCCGGACTCATGCAGACGCTCGAGGACAAGGTCTATTCCGAAATCATCATGACCCGGGTCACCGTGCCGGTAGGCGAAGACATCGGTTTCCTGCCCGGCACCGAGGAGGAAAAGATGACTCCCTGGATGGGCGCGCTCGACGACAACCTGGACGTGCTCAACAAGACCGACGACGAGGCGGGCGAATGGGGCCGGGCCGCAACACGCGATCTGATCCGTTCACGGATCAAGGTCAAATCGCTGAACTTCATGCGCGGCCGCACCTTCATCAACAAGTTCCTGATCATCGACGAGGCGCAGAATCTCACGCCGAAACAGATGAAAACGCTGATTACGCGCGCCGGGCCGGGCACCAAGGTAGTCTGCCTCGGCAACATCTCGCAGATCGACACGCCGTATCTGACCGAAGGCAGCTCGGGGCTGACTTACGTCGTGGATCGCTTCAAGGGGTGGTCGCACAGCGGACACGTCACCCTGATGCGCGGCGAACGCTCCCGCCTTGCGGACCACGCCGCCGAGGTGCTCTGACGCCGCGATCTTGCGACGACGCTGCAGTTTCGCGGATTATCCGTGGCCAGTCACCGCCTGACTCTGTGGGGCGTTGCGTCCCCTGCAGGTTCGGGCTAGACTGTCCGATACTACATATGGTGCATATGCACTGAAACCCTACAATATATAGTTAAAGAGCGAGTGCTTAGACCGATCCCCCCGCATATGGCGTGGCAGGCGATGACGGCCTGGGCCGGGGTTTTCACCCTCGTTTCCGCACTCGCCGCGCCGGTGGACCTCTGGCGTCTGACCGTGAAATCCCGCCAGGGCGAACCGTTCCGGGCCACGGCTACCCTGGCGTCCCTGCCGGAAGAGCACATTTCCAGTGAATGCCTGTCGATGGGCCCCGAGAGCGACGCTCCGGGTTCGGACGTGCCTTTCCTCAGCAGGGCAAACCTGAAACTGGACGCCTCACGCAACGCGGTCGAAATCAGCACCGACGAATCGATTACGGCGCCGGCACTGGCGCTGGTGTTGAGGGTGCAATGTGCCGGCGCCCCGCTGTATGCCCGCCATTTCACCGCACTGATCGCTCCCGCAATGGCCAAACCGCAGGAGCATCCTGCTGCCGGACAGCCGCAGAAGCAACGTGGCTTTCGCCTCAGTCTGCTGCGCGGCGACAGCGTCGAAAGCGTCGCGGCGGTGATCTTCCCCGGAAAACGCAGCCTGCAGCAGCGCCTGGTAGAGCGGGTGATCGCGGGTAATCCGAACGCCTTTCCGAACGGCCGCAGCCGTAAAGTGCCGGCGGGAACCGTGTTGTGGTTTCCGGACTTGCGCGATTTACGCAAGTCGTCCCGCGCAATTTCTTCGTCGAATGCACGATCCGCAAGCCCGTCCGGAAAACGCCGCTCAGGGCGTTCGGTCGATCCTCAGGCTGGCGTACCGCCGTCCGCCGGGTCCGGCGAAGAAACACCGGCCAGGCGGGATAAACCAGTCACGCTGCGTCGCGCACTCGAGCTCGGTGACAGGCCCGGACCGCAGGAATGCAAACAGCTGATGCAGCTGTGCGGCGCGGAGCCCGTGACCCAGCCATCGCCGGCACTGGATGACAAGGCACGCGCGCTGGAAACCGGCGTGAACGCATTGCACCTGAAACAGGACAGCATCGACCAGCAGTTGCAACGCCTCGAACAGTCGCTTCAGGCAGTTCAGAAGACGATCGGTTCCGCACCGGCGGCGGGCCAACCCGTACCAACGCCACCGAGGGTGGAAATCCGCACGGTCGTGAGATCCGAACCATTTTCCTGGACCATCTGGCTCGGCCTTGCCGGGCTTATCGTCGCGGCGGCAATCGGCGGTTTCATTTACGGTCGCCGCGGGTCGGTCTCGCGTGGCCTGGCCGAGACGGACGAGCAACTGGATCGCATGCTGGCGACGGCGGCGACCGTGATGCGGGAATTCGAATCCGCTCCAAAATCTGACCCTGCGCCCCGGATGGACGTGCCGATGCCGCCGCCCACGCCCCGGCTGCCGCTTGAGAGGGCGCAGTTGGACAAACCTGCTGCGGAGTCCGCACCCGCTGCGCAACCCGCGCCGACGCCTGGCGCTACGTTCGATACCCAGGGGGTGCAGACGACGCCGGGCGTGGACGTCGAACTGGAAAGCGAGCCGCCAACTCCGCCCGAGGTCGCCGGCCTGTCGACCGATGTTCTTTACGAAATGGATCAGGCGCTCGATAACACCCGCTCGATGTTTACGGACGTGGATCGCTTCATCGCGCTTGGCCGCACCCAGAATGCGCTGAGCCTGCTGCAATTCCAGGTTCACAAAGATCCA
>DATFUO010000141.1:0-4812 GCA_035260785.1 Burkholderiales bacterium | reverse complement strand
ACAAGGTCTACCTTATCAATCAGGATTACGCCTATGGCCAGGCCGTGCAGCGGACGACCAGGGACCTTTTGCCGAAGAAAAACGCGAACATTCAAATTGTCGGCGATGATCTTATTCCATTGGGCAAAGTGAAGGACTTTGCGCCCTATGCCGCGAAGATCCGTGCCAGCGGCGCCGACAGCGTGGTCACGAGCAGTTGGGGCAATGATCTGTTTCTGCTCGTGCGGGCGGGGCAGGAATCCGGACTGGACGTGCGCTATTACATCTTTAACGGCAATGTTCCCGGAACGACTGCTGGTGTAGGAGGCGCGGGAGTGGGCAAGGTTCTGAGTCTGTTCCCGTGGCACGAGAATGCGGATGCCAATGCCTATCAAAGTTTTAACGCCGAGTTCAAAATCAAATACAAGAGCACGGAGAATTTCGACTACATCACGGCGCATCGGTCTATCGCCATGCTTTCCCGAGCGGTGGATCAGGCACATAGCGATGACCCGCTGAAAGTCGCGCTCGCGCTCGAAGGTATGGTGTTCGACGGACCGGAAGGACGGGTGTGGATGCGGCCCGAAGATCACCAGTTGGTGGCACCGTTGTATCTGGCGCGACTCACCAAGGTCGGAGATCCGGGGGTCAAGTTCGACGTTGAAAATACGGGACTCGGCTGGAGAACCGTATCCAAGGTCGAGGGCAAGGATTTGGTCCCACCGATCAAGTGCACCGTAGAGCGTCCGCCGATGTGATTACGGCCATCTCGATCTCAAAAAAGGGAGAAAAAATGAAATCAAGTGCAAACCCGTATCTCTTCGGGATCGCGCTCCTGATGCAGCTTGGATCGGCATGGGCGGCGGACATCATCAAGATCGCAGTCGTCGAGACATTGAGCGGGCCGCCCGCGGTGATTGGAAAATGGTGGAGCAACCACGTGCAAATGGCCGTGGACCAGGTCAATGCCAAAGGAGGCATCCTCGGCGGCAGAAAAATCGAAACCGTCGCCTTCGACACCAAGGCAAGTCCACAAGAAGCGCTGGTCGCTTTCAAGGCAGTCACAGACCAGGAAATCCGGTTCGTTTTCGGTACCACCGGCTCGCACGTGGCACTCGCGTTGACCGACGCAATCGCCAAACACAATGCCCGCAATCCGGAGAATTCCGTTTTATTCCTGAACTATGGCGGCCTGACGCCGGAAATGACCAATGAGAAGTGCAATTTCTGGCACTTCCGTTTTGACGCGCATGCCGACATGAAGGTGGACGCGTTGATCCGCCAGGTCGTCGGACAGAAGAGCATCACCAAGGTTTATCTGGTCAACCAGGATTACGCCTACGGACAGGCGGTTCGCAAACTGTTCCGGGAGCTGCTCGCGCAACGCAGACCAGACATAGAGATCGTCGGCGACGACCTGATCCAGTTGCAGAAGGTCAAGGATTTTTCCCCCTACATCGCAAAAATCCGTGCCTCCGCGGCCGATACGGTCCTGACCAGCAACTGGGGCCCGGACCTGGTCCTTCTAATGCGCGCCAGCCACGACTCCGGGCTGCCTGCACGCTACTACACGCTGAACGCGCATTTCACCGGCACGCCCACCGCCATCGGCGAAGCCGGCGTGGGACGTCTTATCAATGTCAGCCCCTGGCACGCCAATATCGCCGACGGAAGGCTGGAACAGTATTACGTCGAATACAAAAAGCAGTACAGGGAAGAATGGAACATGCTCCCGCACAAGAACGCAGTCGAGATGTGGGCGAAGGCGGTGGATACGACGAAATCCCTGGACCCGATCGTCGTGGCCAAGGCGCTGGAGGGCATGCGCTACGATTCGGGTACCGGAATGATGTGGATGCGAGCGGAAGACCATCAATTGATGCAGCCCCAGTACGCGTACATGTTTACCAAACTGGGTCCGGGCGTGAAGCACGACATCGAGAACACGGGCTTTGGCTGGCGCACGGAAGGCCGGACCGAGACCGACGAAACGGTGCCGCCCACCACCTGCAAGATGGAGCGCCCGCCGATGTGACCAGGCCAATGCCGACAATGGCGCAAAAGGAGGAAACATGAGGGCATTTGCGATCCGGTTTCTCGTCGGGGCCACTCTCCTGCTGCAGTTCATTCCGGCATGGCCTGCGGAAACGATCAGAATCGCTTTGATTGGGGGCCTGAGTGGTCCCTATGCCCTACAGGACGAAGAGTTCCTGAAGAATGTCCAGATGGCTACGGACATCGTCAATACCGGGGGCGGTGTGCTCGGCGGAAAACGACTCGAAATCCTCCCGTTTGACGGCAAGGCCAATCCGCAGGAATCGCTGATCGCGCTGAAACGGGCTCTCGATCAGGGCATTCGTTACGTCATGTCGGGCCGGTCGAACATTGCGCTAGTCATCACCGATGCCGTGGCGAAGCACAACGCCCGCAATCCGGACCGATCGGTTCTGTTCCTGAACTACAACGGCCTGGACCCTGTCCTTACGGAATCCAAGTGTCACTTCTGGCATTTCCGGTTTTCCCCGCATGCCGACACGCTTGTCAGTGTGCTGACCGACCAGATGGCAAAGCAGCCGTCGGTTCGCAAGGTTTATCTCATCAATCAGGACTATGCCTTCGGTCAGGCGGCCGCACGCGCTGCAAAGGAGACATTGGCGGCCCGGCACCTCGACGTTCAGGTGGTGGGGGATGACTTGATCCCACTGCAAAAGATCAAGGATTTTGCGCCCTACGTGGCAAAGATCCGGGCGACGGGTGCGGACAGCGTGTTGACGGGGAACTGGGGCAGCGACTTTACGCTGCTCATCAAGGCAGCCAATGAAATGGGCCTAAAAGCGGATTTTTACACGGTCGCAGCGACCTATCCCGGTACGGCGGTGGCAATCGGCGCGGCCGGGGCGGAGCGGGTGAGAACAACAAGTTCCTGGCACATCAACATCGCCGATGCGGCCTGGCAGAAGACTTTGCTGGTTTACAAGACTCGATACATGTCGATCGCTCACCTGGACTCTCTCGTCGCAATACGGCCCGTTCAGATGATCGCAGGCGCGTTTGAAATAGCAGGGTCGACAGACCCGATGAAGGTCGCTTTTGCGTTGGAGGGAATGACGTATGCGGGTCCGAGCGGCAATTCATGGATGCGTGCCGAAGACCATCAAATGATTGTCCCGATCTACATAATGAAATTTACCAAAGCAGGGCAGCCAGGGGTCAAATTTGACGAAGAGGGAACCGGCTACGGGTGGAAAATGGAAGTGCTCATCGAGGCTAAGGACATTATTCCTCCGATGAAGTGCAGCATGGAGCGGCCGCCGAGGTAACGCAGTCCGGGCCGATCGATAAGAATAAGGAGGAGAAATGAAAGCAATCCCAATCGGGTGTCTCGCTGCGGTAATTCTCGCGCTTCCTCTCTCCGGCGCACTCGCCGCGGACACAATCAAAGTTGCCTTCATAAGCTCCCTCAGCGGCCCCTTCGCCCTTCAAGGCGAAGAAACCATGAAAAACATTGCGGCCGCCGCAGACCTCGTCAATTCAAGGGGCGGTGTATTAGGCGGGACCCCGATTGAAATTGTGCCGTTCGACAACAAAGGAAACCCCCAAGAGGCCCTGATCGTGCTTCAGAAAGCCATGGATCAGGATATTCGCTACGTGATTTCGGGCGTGTCAAATATTGCCCATGCCATCACGGATGCGTTGGGGAAGTACAACGCTCGCAATCCCGATCGTTCGGTCTTGTTCCTCGATTACGGTGCCCTGGATCCGGCCCTCACCGAATCAAAGTGCAGCTTCTGGCATTTCCGATTCGAGGCGCACGCGGATATGCAAGTGAATGTCTTGACCGACTACATGAAACAGCGCGCGTCAATTCAAAAGGTGTATTTGATCAACCAGGATTACGCTTATGGCCAGGCGGTCAGTCGGGCATCCAAAGAAATGCTCGTGGCCAAGCGCCCCGATATTCAGATAGTGGGTGACGACCTCATACCTCTTGGCAAAGTCAAGGATTTTTCCCCCTATGTGACGAAGATCCGGGCTTCCGGGGCAGACAGCGTGTTTACAGGCAACTGGGGAAATGATTTGTCGCTGCTCATCAAGGCAAGCAATGAGAGTAGACTCACGGCAACATATTACACATTGCTCGCCGCCTATTTCGGGACGCCGACAGGAATTTCGGTATCCAGGGCGGATCGAGTCGAGACGTTGTATGCATGGACGATCAATGCGGCGGACGCGACGTGGGAGAAGCGTTTGCTTGACTACAAGGCCAAGTACAAATCGATCTCGAATCTGGATTACCTGCCCGCATTCAGAGTCGTGGAAATGCTGGCCAATGCGATGAATCAGGCAGGGAACAGCGATCCGATCAAGGTCGCATACGCGCTGGAGGGGATGAAGTACTCAGGGCCAAGTGGCGAGTCGTGGATGCGCGCAGAAGATCATCAGATGATCGCTCCCATTTATGTATTGGCTTTCGCGAAGGCAGGGCAACCGGGCGTCAAACATGATGCGGAAGGCACGGGTTATGGCTGGAAAACGCAGACCCTGATCGCGGCAAAGGAGATCGTCTCGCCGGTCAAGTGCAAGATGGAGCGCCCGCCGATGTGATGACTGCATTGTCGAGAGGAAAGAGAAAAGCAGAAAGTGATCTGTGGTAGTCGCGACTCCATATGATAGACAATGTCCGCTTCTGGGGTGCGCCGTGCAAAGGCGGCGCTTTTCCAGTGGGTGAGAATCCCACCCGGCAACGGCTCCAGCCGGAAGCAACCGGAGCAGCTATGGAGGAAACGAAATGGCTGAAGCCTTCGGATAAGCGTGTCACGAAATACGGTGACA
>DATFUO010000140.1:0-2114 GCA_035260785.1 Burkholderiales bacterium | reverse complement strand
ACCTGTTGCGCGATTCCTCGGTACGCCAGATCGCGAAACAGGATCCGCGCCGTCCTCAAATCGTTGGCCTTCGCGCACAGGTTCACGATCTGGCGTACCGAGGAATCGCGCAACAGGTCATCAGAAATCTTGATAGCGATTTCCATTGCGGCCTTGGCGGCGCGTTCGTAGCGTTCGCTCTCGTATTTGCTCTTGTTATCCGGGCGGTCGGCAGAGCCACCTACTTTTTCGGCACTGTCGGCGGCGGCACGGCAGATCTCGCGTATCTTGTGTGCGGCTTCAATATCGCCGATCGGCCACTGGATGTTTTCGTCCCAGACTTCCTTGCGCTTGCCCTTGTTGAACCACCGCATCGGCATGCCCCCTGAAAATACCTGCAAGCATAGTTGGCCGTCGCACACTCTGGGGCCGGGGTGTCTTATCGGCCCCTAGCCCGCCGGCAAGATCTTTCCGGGATTGAAAATATTCTGCGGATCGAGCGCCTGCTTCAGCGCGCGCATGGCGTCGATGGCCTCGGCGCCGAGTTCGGCCTTGAGGTATTTCTGCTTGCCCTGCCCGATGCCGTGTTCACCGGTGCAGGTCCCGCCCATTGCCTGGGCGCGCTGCACAAGGCGATGCATGAAGTCTTCGCCGCGCGCCATCTCTTCCGCGTTATCAACGTCGCACACCAGCGAACAATGGAAATTGCCGTCGCCGACATGGCCGACGATCGGCGACAGCAGATCGAGACGCTGCAGATCCGCTTCAGTCTCGGTCACGCAGTCGGCCAGCCGCGAGATCGGCACGCACACGTCGGTCGCCACCACGCCGGCGCCCGGGCGCAGCGCCTTCACCGCCCAATAGGCGTCGTGCCGCGCCTGCCAGAGTTTTGTGCGATCCTCGGGCTTTGTGGTCCAGGTGAAATCGCCTCCGCCGCATTCCCTGGCGATCTCGCTGAAATTCCTCGATTGCTCGGCGACCTCGTTCTCGCTGCCGTGAAATTCCAGCAGCAGCAGCGGCGTCTCCGGTAACGACAGTTTCGAATAGGAATTGCAGGCCCGGACCTGCGCCGCGTTGAGCAGTTCAATGCGGGCGACGGGAATGCCGGTTTGGATGGCCAGAATCGTGGCCTGGCAGGCGCCGCGCACGCTCTCGAATGAACAGGCCGCAGCCGCGATGGTTTCGGGAATGCCGCGCAGCTTGATAGTGAGTTCGCTGATGATCCCGAGCGTGCCTTCGGCGCCGACAAACAGATGCGTCAGGTCGTAACCGGCCGAGGATTTTTTCGCCCGCGTGCCCGTGGTGATGATCTCGCCGTCGCCGCGCACCACTTTGAGCGCCAGCACGTTGTCGCGCATGGTGCCGTAGCGCACGGCGTTGGTGCCGGACGCGCGGGTCGAGGCCATGCCGCCCAGCGATGCATCGGCGCCGGGATCGATCGGGAAAAACAATCCCTGGTCGCGCAGATGCTCGTTCAGCGACTTGCGGGTGACGCCGGGCTGGATCACGCAATCCAGGTCCTCGGCGTGGACTTCCAGCACCCGGTTCATGTCGCGCAGGTCGATGCAGACGCCCCCCGCCGGCGCGTTGACCTGCCCTTCCAGCGAGGTACCGGTGCCGAATGCGATCACGGGAACGCTATGACGCGCGCAAATCCGCACCACGTCCTGGATATCCGAGGTCTCCTGCGCCATGACGACCGCGTCCGGCGGCTGCGGCGCCAGCCAGGTCGTGGTATGCGCGTGCTGGTCGCGTACCGCCTGCGACGTAATCAGCCGGTTGCCGAACCGCGCCGCCAGCGCTTCAATGGTGCTCGCCAGCGCCTGCGGTTCCGGCCGCTTCAAATTATTGGTGATGGTTATGCCCACGCGATATCCTCCCGGCAAATTACCGTGGCAAAGGATATATAGCGGGTCAAGGGACCGGAATCGAGCAGACGAGGATGGCTGATGACGAGTATTTCTGCCGGCGACGATGTGCTGCTCCGGCCCGCGCCATTTCTGTCCTCGGTGATGCAGATCGAACCGCAATGGATCGATTACAACGGCCATCTCAACATGGCCTATTACAATGTGATGTTCGACCGCGCCATCGACGAATTATGGCTCAAGCTCGGGATCGGGCCGGGCTACATG
>DATFUO010000139.1:0-2725 GCA_035260785.1 Burkholderiales bacterium | reverse complement strand
TGATAGCCGGGGTGTCCACCGTGATTTTCAACGGCAATCCGCTGCTGCGCTATGACGGCTACTACATCCTTTCCGATTTAACCCAGATTCCGAATTTGCGCACCCGCGCGCAGCAGTACCTCGGGTATCTCATGGAAACCCGGCTCTTCGGCCTCAAGCTGCCGGCATTCGAAGCGAGCTCGAGCGAACGCTACTGGTTTGTGTTCTTCGCGATTGCTTCTTTTCTCTACCGTACCTTCGTAATGATCGCAATTGCGATATTCATTGCGAGCACGTATATGGTCGTTGGTGTCTTGCTGGCGCTGTGGGCGATGGTCACTGCAGTCGTCTTTCCGCTGGTCAAGGCGCTATTTTATTTGTTGCATCATCCGAGACTTCGCCGCCATCGGGTGCGCGCATTGTTCGCTTCCGGCACTTTGGCGTTGTCGCTGGTATTGCTGCTTTGTTTTGCGCCGGTCCCGCTATGGACCCGGGCCGAAGGCGTTATCTGGGTCCCGGACGATGCGCAGATACGCGCCGGGGCCGACGGGTTCATAAAGGAAATTGCGGCTGTTCCCGGGTCGTCCGTTCACCAGGGCATGCCACTCATCATCGCCGACGATCCGACCTTGCAGCCGAAGATGCGAGTGCTCGAGGCGCAACTTCGCCTGCTGCAGGTCAGGGCACAAACGGAACTGGTGGTCGATCGGCCGCGCTGGCAGCGGACTCGCGATGAGATCCGAGCCACGACGGCCGATCTGGAACAGGCCAGAACGCTCATCAGGGAACTGACGATGCTGAGTCCCGTCAGCGGCACCTTTGTACTGCCGGGCGCACAGGACCTTCCCGACCGGTTCGTGCGCAAAGGTCAGCAGATCGGTTATGTGGTTCCGAGCGCCCTGGTGACGGCACGCGTGCTCGTTTCACAGGACCAGATCGATCTGGTAAGAACGCGGACCGAGCGCGTGGAGGTCAAGCTCGCGGGCCGCGTGTACGACACTTTTACGGCTTCGATACGCAGGGAATCGCCCGCTGCGACGAACAAGTTCGCGAACCTGGCGATGTCGAGCATCGGGGGCGGGCAGGCTGTCGTGGATCCGCACGAATCGAAAGAGCCAAAGGCACTCAACACCTGGTTCGAATTCGAGCTGGAATTGCCTGCCACGCAGGCCTTTGTTCTGGGGGAACACGTGTACGTGCGCTTCGAGCACGGCTCCGAAGCGCTTGCATGGCGTCTCTACCGCTCTGTCAGGCAGCTCTTCATGAAACGTTTCTCGGTCTGATGACGTCGGTTGCAACGGCAGTCGCCGGCAGTTCCTATCCAGAGCGCGACGAACCTCGCGAAGGCAAACTCGACCGGGTGCTGGTTGCCGCAAGATACGTCACCGGAAACGTTGTGACCGGAACGAGGCGACTATCGCGCATCATCGCGGCAGTCCACGAAGCGGCCGTAGGCCTGGACGCCATTCCGGCCTCCGATCTTCGCGCGCGCGTCGACGCCCTCAGACCAACGCTGAGGCGCGAAGGATTTTCAAGCATGGCGCCAGCCGCCGAGGCCTTCGCGCTGGTTCGCGAAGCTGCGACGCGGACCATCGGGCTTCGCCACTTCGATGTCCAGCTCGTCGGAGCGTGGGCCATGCTCGGCGGCATGCTCGCTGAAATGGAAACGGGTGAAGGCAAGACGCTTACCGCCACGCTGACTGCGGCGACGGCCGCGCTCGCGGGGCGCGCCGTTCACATCGTAACGGTGAACGATTATCTGGCCGAGCGCGATGCCGAATCGATGGGACCGATCTACGAAATGCTGGGACTGAGCGTGGGATGTGTTCGGCAGGGCATGGATCCGGACGCCAGGCGGGCGGCCTACGGCTGCGATGTGACTTATTGCAGCAACAAGGAGATCGCATTCGACTATTTGCGCGATCGCATGGTCCTCGGCGGCAAGCCCCGGGCAATCGCCATGAAAGTGGATGCGCTCAGCGGCGCCGGTACGGGGCGAAAATTGTTGTTACGCGGACTGCAATTCGCCATTGTCGATGAAGCGGACAGCGTCCTTGTGGATGAAGCCAGAACACCTCTTATTCTTTCGGCGGAAGCAAAGCACGGTCAGGAAGAACTTTTGCACCGGCAGGCGCTCGATCTGGCGAATCAATTGGACGATGCCGACTACACGGTGGCGAACGGCGCCATCGAACTGACTCAAGACGGAGAAAAGAAACTCGAGGATCTCGCGCACTCGCTCTCCGGAGTCTGGAAGGGACCGCATCGGCGCGAACAACTGGTGCGGCAGGCGCTGACCGCTCTGCATGTATTTCAGCGCGACAAGCATTATCTGGTGCGCGAAGGCAAGGTGGTGATCATCGATGAACATACGGGCCGATTGATGCCGGACCGCTCGTGGGAGCAGGGACTGCACCAGTTGATCGAGATCAAGGAAGTATGCGAGGTGACGGGGCGTCGCGATACGCTAGCGCGCATCAGTTACCAGCGTTTCTTTCGCCGCTATCTTCATCTGGCGGGAATGACCGGCACGGCAAGCGAGGTCGCGGGTGAACTGTGGGCGGTTTATCGTCTGCGGGTGGCGAAAATTCCGACACACAAACCGGTCCGCAGAACGCGTTATGCGGATCAGATTTATGGAAATTCAAAACGGAAATGGAAAGCCGTAATCGCAAGTATCGGAATTCTTCGCGCTGCCGGCCGGCCGGTGTTAATCGGTACGCGTTCGGTGGCGGCATCGGAACAA
>DATFUO010000138.1:0-7203 GCA_035260785.1 Burkholderiales bacterium | reverse complement strand
CCCTTGTGGCGGCGTCATCAAGTTGATTGCGGATGAACTCCTCTAAAGCCTGTTTGACGAGCGCGGTAAAAGGCGGCTTACCAAGGGAGGACGTTGCCGCCAACGCTTCCAAATGCTCTATTTGGCGGTTTTCAAGCCACATATCCTTGCGAGTGCAAGGAGGTCCTAAAGGACGCCCCATTTACTGATTCTCCCGTATTGTCCCGGATTTATCCGGATACATACGGTATTATACGTAAGAAACTTCTAAATACAAGGAAATATTGGACTTTTTAAGATAGCGCAACCCGCTAGAGAGCAAGTTCTGGACCAGGATCAGAACCAAACTGAGACACTATCGAAGCGTTATCAAGCCTGTGGATAACTTCTAGGCTTGCTGGTAGACTGACAAGCTCTATAAGAGAGGCCCTCCACGGCCGCGTCCTGTACCAAAATCATAATTCTGCGCCGATGGATAGCTTCTGGAATCATTGCCTTCGCCATTTTGAAAAAGCCCTTCCAGCGCAACAATATAAGACCTGGATTCAGCCCCTCCACGCGCGTCTCGAAGGTAAAAGCGTTGTCATCTCCGCTCCCAACCGGTTCGTCCTGGAATGGGTCAAGGATAAATTTCTCGCGGACATCGAACGCCTTTCCGCGGACTATCTGCACAAACCCATAGACGTGGTGCTAAGCCTTGCCGAAAAATCCACCGAACCAAAGGTCGAATCGCCTGCCGGCCCCAGAGCGATTAGCCAGGCACCGCCGCCCAAACCCAAGATTCGCGAGCAAACGCGGCTCAATCCCTCATTTAGCTTCGATTCGTTCGTAACCGGCAAAGCAAATCAGCTCGCACGGGCCGCCGCACTCCAGGTCGCAGAACATCCCGGGGTCGCCTATAACCCGCTCTTCGTCTATGGCGGCGTTGGACTGGGCAAGACGCACCTTATTCAAGCGATCGGCAATATGCTGATCGAACTCAATCCTCCAGCCAACGTACGATACATCCACGCAGAACAGTATGTTTCGGATGTTGTGCGCGCCTATCAGCACAAGGCTTTTGACGGATTTAAAAAGTATTACCACTCGCTCGATCTGCTCCTGATTGACGACATTCAGTTTTTCAACGGGAAAAATCGCACGCAAGAGGAATTTTTCTACGCTTTCAATGCGCTGATCGAGGCTCACAAGCAGGTCATCATCACCTGTGATACCTATCCGAAAGAGATCGCAGGCATCGAAGACCGTCTGATCTCGCGGTTTGGCTGGGGTCTGACCGTTGCCATCGAACCGCCCGAGCTGGAAATGAGAGTCGCGATCCTGCTGAAGAAAGCCGAGGCCGATCGGGTAGTTCTCGCCGAAGATGTCGCTTTTTTTATCGCCAATCATATCCAGTCAAATGTACGTGAACTGGAGGGTGGCCTGAAACGCGTACTGGCCTACGCAAAATTTGCCAATGCCGAGGTGTCACTCGACCTTGCGCGCGAAGCACTGAAAGATTTGCTGGCAGTACAAGTCCGGCAGGTGTCTGTCGACAACATTCAGCGCATCGTTGCGGACTACTACAAGATCAAGGTCTCGGACATGTACTCCAAAAAAAGGTCCCGAACCATTGCCCGGCCAAGGCAGATGGCAATGGCACTGGCCAAGGAACTTACACAATTGAGCCTTCCTGATATCGGCGACGCGTTTGGCGGCCGCGATCATACGACTGTCCTTCATGCGTGTCGGAAAATCGTCGATCTTCGGTCCTGCAATCCCGAAATCTCTCGCGATTTTGTTGCGTTGTTGCAGACATTACGCGGTTGATAAGTCCGGGACGAATTGTTGAAAAGCCCGGAAAATTCAAGAAGTCGAAATTCGTCCACAATTCATTCACCGGCATTACTTGATTTATACAGCGTTGGATGTGCTTGGCTGAGTTGATATTTATCGCTTACCTAACAGACTTGCCAAACCCTACTATTATTATCAAGGTTTAAAGAATGAAAATCTTGGATATAGACAAAGACGTGTTGCTGAGGCCGCTTCAGGCGGTCTCGGGAATTGTGGAACGCCGGCACACGTTGCCGATCTTGTCGAACGTCATGCTGGAAACGCGCGGGAAAAATCTGAATCTGGTTGCCACCGACCTGGAGATTCAAATCGCAACGTCGGCAAAATTGGAGAAAGTCGGAACTGATCATGCGGTGACCGTATCGGCTCGCAAGCTCCAGGAGATATTGCGAGCCCTGCCGGAGAGCACGGCAGTGACGCTGGATGTCCAGGAAGGGCGCCTGCAGCTCAAGGCGGGCAAAAGCAAGTTCAACCTCCAAACCTTGCCAGCTCAGGATTTTCCGCGGCTGGCAGAGGGTGGCCCAGCCCTGGCAAGTGTAAAGTTGCCGCAAAAGGTTTTGCGCGATTTGCTGTCCCTGGTCCAGTACGGAATGGCACAGCAGGACATCCGTTATTATCTCAATGGACTGTTGTTGGTCGCGGAAGGCAAACAGCTGACTATGGTAACGACGGACGGACATCGACTGGCTTACGCATCGACAGCGCTCACAAGCGATGTCGAACGCTCGGAAGTCATCATTCCAAGAAAAGCGATACTCGAAGTGGCCAAGCTTCTGCAGGACCTGGACGACGAAGTCGAAATCCAACTATTACCGAACCAGGTTCGGTTCATATTTGCCGGGATAGATATTGTTTCCAAAGTAGTCGATGGAAAATTTCCTGACTACACCCGCGTAATACCGACCAACTACAAGAAACACTTTGTTGTTGGCCGCATCGTTCTGCAGCACGCCCTTCAACGGGCTTCCATATTATCGAACGAGAAATTTAGAGGGGTGCGTTGGGTCCTGACAGCGAACAGCCTGCGTATCATATGCAGCAACGCCGAACAGGAAGAGGCTGAAGAAGAGTTGGTCGTGGACTTCAGCGGTGATCCGCTGGATATCGGCTTTAATATCGTCTATCTTCTGGATGTCCTGAATAATCTCGATACGGAAGAAGTGGATTGCGCAGTCGGTGATGCCAACAGCAGCATGTTGATTTCAGTGCCGGGCAACAAGGATTTCAAGTACGTCGTGATGCCCATGCGCATCTAATTCTCATCGATAAACCAAAATGTCATCTTCCGACTATAACTCCGACAGCATTAAAGTGCTCAAGGGCCTCGAGGCGGTGCGCAAGCGTCCCGGCATGTACATTGGCGACACCAGTGATGGCACCGGCTTGCACCATATGGTGTTTGAAGTCCTCGACAACTCGATCGATGAGGCATTGGCGGGACATTGCAATGAAATAAAAGTAGTCATCCATTCCGACAACTCCGTCAGCGTCGTGGACAATGGACGAGGCATTCCCACGGGCATTCACCCGGACGACGAAACCGGCCGTTCTACCGCCGAAATCGTGATGACGGTGCTGCATGCCGGCGGAAAATTCGACAGCAATAGCTACAAGATTTCCGGTGGACTGCATGGGGTCGGTGTCTCGGTCGTAAATGCCCTTTCGGACTCGTTGAAACTGACGATCAGGCGCGATGGTCAGGTGCACTCGATGGAATTTCGCAACGGCGATCCGGTTGCGCCGCTCGCCGTGGCGGGCGCGACCGAGCGACGCGGCACAGAAATTCATTTCCATCCCAGTCCGGAAGTTTTCGGCAACATCGAGTTTCATTACGAGATCCTGGCAAAGCGCCTGCGTGAACTGTCGTTCCTGAATAACGGGGTGCGCATCGAATTGCAAGATCAGCGCACGGGCAAAGAAGAGGTGTTCGCGTTCTCAGGGGGCGTCAAGGGCTTCGTCGAATATATCAACCGATCAAAGACCGTTTTGCACTCGAACATCTTTCATGCGATCTTCGAACAAGAGGGCATTGGTGTCGAAGTCGCGATGCAATGGAACGATTCCTATCAGGAATCCGTTCTGTGCTTCACAAACAATATTCCACAACGCGACGGCGGCACGCACCTGACAGCGTTGCGAGCGGCAATGACGCGTACGCTCAACCAGTATATTGAAGCCAACGAACTGGCAAAAAAAGCGAAAGTCGAAACCACGGGCGACGATATGCGGGAAGGACTTACCTGCATTCTCTCGGTGAAGCTGCCCGACCCGAAGTTTTCGTCGCAGACGAAAGACAAGCTGGTATCGTCAGAGGTGCGCCCGGTTGTCGAGGATGCGATATCGAATACATTGCATGACTGGTTGCTGGAAAAGCCGGCCGATGCGAAAGTCATCGTGAGCAAGATTATCGATGCGGCACGCGCGCGGGAGGCTGCGCGCAAGGCTCGTGAGATGACGCGCCGCAAAGGCGTGCTCGAAGGGTTTGGCCTGCCGGGCAAACTCGCCGATTGCCAGGAAAAAGACCCGGCATTATGCGAACTCTATCTGGTTGAAGGGGACTCCGCGGGGGGATCTGCAAAACAGGGTCGTGATCGCAAATTTCAGGCGATCCTGCCGCTGAAAGGCAAGATCCTGAATGTAGAACGCGCCCGCTTCGACAAGCTGGTGTCGTCCCAGGAGATTGCCACGCTGATTACCGCGCTGGGCACCAGTATCGGCAAGGACGATTACAAACCCGAGAAGCTTCGCTATCACCGAATCATCATCATGACTGACGCTGATGTGGATGGGTCGCATATCCGCACGCTGCTGCTGACGTTTTTCTATCGCCAAATGCCCGATCTGGTCGAACGCGGCCACATCTACATTGCCCAGCCGCCGCTCTACAAGATCAAGCATGGCAAGGAAGAGCGCTATCTCAAGGATGATCACGAACTTAAGGAATATCTGCTCCGACTCGCGCTGAAAGATGCCGAGCTTCATCCAGGTGGCGGTCGTGCTCCGCTCACCAACGAGGCGCTGGAAGAAGTCGCTCGTTCCTACATCCTTGCCGAAGCGGTGATTGGGCGGCTCGGAAAACGCATCGATGCTGTCGTGCTGGCGGCTTTACTGAGAGATCCTGAAATCAGTCTCGTGGACGCCGCCGCAGCTGAGCAGTCGGCACAACGCCTGATGGCGCTGTGTCGCGTTTCGGGCCTGGTAATTGAGCCTCACTACGACCAGAAAAATGAGACCCAGGTGCTGGCGATCAAACGTATGCAGCACGGCAATCTGCGGGTAGGCTACCTGGACAACGACTTCCTCGGCAGCGGCGATTATACCCAGATCAAGCAGACGGCCCATGTGCTTCAAGGTCTGCTCGGCCAAGGTGCCTTCGTCAAACGCGGGGAACGTGAACAACGCGTTACCGAGTTCAAGGAAGCGCTGGACTGGTTGCTCGACGAAGTGAAGAAAGGTGTTGCGATCCAGCGTTACAAGGGATTGGGCGAGATGAATCCGGAGCAGTTGTGGGAAACCACCATGGATCCGGCATCGCGACGTCTGTTGCGCACGCAGATCGAAGATGCCATTACCGCGGACGAGATTTTTACGACACTGATGGGCGACATGGTCGAGCCCCGGCGCGCGTTCATCGAAACCAATGCGCTCGGGGTACGCAACCTCGACGTGTGAACCCGGGGCTCAGGCGGCCTTGCGTTTTCCGCCTTTGGGTACCGGTTTATTCTTCTTCGTCCTCCTTTTCGTGGTTATCGCCGGCTTTGCCGATTTCGCAGGCTTTCCGGATTTTGCCGTCTTGGCCGAAAGTATTTCGAGAGCTTCGTCGAGCGTGATTTTTTCCGGATCGATCGACGCGGGAATGGTCGCGTTGACCTTGCCATGTTTCACATAGGGACCATAGCGGCCGCTGTGTACCGCGACAGACCGGTTGTCCTCCGGATGGGCGCCCAGTGATCTGCCCCCGCCGCCTGCGGCTTTCTTTTCCGCCAGCAGTTCGACGCCACGCGCCAGCGTGATGTCATGCACGCTCTCCGCCTTCGGGATCGATTTGAACATGCCGTCATGTTTTACATACGGCCCAAAGCGGCCGATATTGGCCTCGACCACTTTGCCCGATTCAGGATGCTCGCCAAGCTTGCGGGGCAGGGCGAGCAATTTCAGCGCGGTATCCAGGTCGGCCGCGGCTACGGGAATGTTTTTCGGCCAGGCGGCGCGTTTGGGTTTTTTCGTCTTGTCTTCCGGCGTAGGCCCCAGCTGCACGTAAAAACCGTAGGGCCCCTTTAGCAGCAGGACGTCCAGATCGGTGACGGAATCCTTGCCGATTACCACCGGGCCTGCGGGCAGGTCTCCCCACGGCCGCGTGTAGTCGCAATCGGGATAGCCGCTGCAGCCGACAAACAGTCCGCGACGGCTGTTTTGCAGAAACAGCTGCTTTCCACATTTCGGGCACGCCTCTTCAATCGGGCTTCCGCGCGGGACTTTCTCCTTGGATTTCAGGGTGCGCGCGAAATCCTTCCAGAATTCTTTCAGCACCGGCACCCATTCGCGATCGCCATTGGAGATTTCGTCGAGTTCTTCTTCCAGGCGCGCGGTGAAACCGTAGTCCACGTAATGATTGAAGTGAGACGTCAGAAAGCCGTTGACCAGCCGGCCGATGTCTGTGGGCATGAAACGCTTTTTTTCGAGCAAGGCATAGCCGCGGTCTTGCAGCGTCGAAATGATGTTCGCGTACGTCGACGGCCTGCCGATGCCGTATTCTTCCAGTGTCTTCACTAGGCTCGCTTCCGTATAGCGCGGGGGCGGTTGGGTGAAATGCTGCTCGCCGAATATGCGATCGACCGGTACGGACTCCTTCTCCTCGAGCAGCGGCAAGCGGGCTTCCTGTTCCTGCTCGGTGTCGTCCGCATCCTCCAGATAGACAGCCATGAAACCAGGGAAGACCAGGATTTGCCCGGTAGCGCGGAATAGCGTATCTGCGCGGCCTGCAGCCAGATCCACCGAAGTGGTGTCGTATTTGGCAGGCGTCATTTGGCAGGAGAGCGTGCGTTTCCAGATCATTTCGTAGAGCGCAGCCTGATCCGCAGTCAGATACTTGCGCAGGACATCCGGTGTGCGCTCGATCGACGTTGGACGAATCGCCTCGTGTGCCTCCTGCGCATTCTTGGATTTGTTGCGATATTCGTTTGGCGTGTGCGGCAGATAGTCAGGGTCGAATTTTTTCTTGATGAACTTGCGAATCTCGAGCAAGGCTTCGTTGGCAAGCGCCAGCGAGTCGGTCCGCATGTAGGTGATCAGGCCGACCGTGCCACCGTCGATCTCCACGCCCTCGTAAAGTTGTTGCGCGGTACTCATTGTGCCCCGTGTCGTCATGCCGAGCTTGCGAACTGCTTC
>DATFUO010000137.1:0-3679 GCA_035260785.1 Burkholderiales bacterium | reverse complement strand
GCACCCTTTGTCTTACGTCTGCGATGCGCCGACGGAGCAAAAATCCCCGCGCACTGGCATCCGGCGGATGAAAACATCACCGTACTGAAGGGCACTTTGCTGGTAGGCATGGGGGAAAACTTCGATGAAGCGAAGTTGCGAGCGATGAACGTCGGCAATTTTGTTTCTCTGCCCAAGGAAATGCGGCATTTCGCGATGAGCAAAGGCGAGACGATCGTGCAGATTCACGGCGCCGGGCCTTTTCAGGCGAACTGGGTGAATCCGGCCGAAGTGCAGCTGCCCGACGCTGCGCCCGGAGCAGCGGCGAAACCAAGCTGGTGATTCGCGCCAAAGGCGGAAAGCTTCTCAACTTCCTGCAAGACCGAAAAGGAGAAAATGCCATGAGCTAAAACCCACCGATGCACGCAGGACCGGACGCTCGCAGCTTCTTTCACCGAGGCGGTCTACAAACGTCCCCGTTGCCTGCCAGAACAGTACTAAATAATTCTGGATTAGGTCCTCTGCAGCAGTCCAACAACAACGCTGACTGTGTTTCTTAACAAGTCGAACAATTCTTAACCAGTGGGTGACGCGCGTCGAACGAAAGCTCGATGTGTGTCTGCCCCCATACGGTACTTGCCGTCACGTTACATGCACAATTATTTCGAAATGAAGACTGACTTCAAAACGGAGGAAACAATGAAGAAGATCGTATTTGCGCTCGCGCTGGTCGCGGCGATGTTAGTTTGCAGTGCAGCATCCATATCAGCTTGGGAAGGAGACCGCTTTCGCTTTCACTTCCGAACAGTCTTTTTCCCCGGCGACACGTTCACCCAGTTGCTTGGGATCAACGACTCTGACGTAGTCGCCGGCTATCGTGGCGCTAACGTCAACAAAGGGTTCGTTTTCACCTTCCCCAACGACTTCGATTCGGAGAATTTTCCCAATTCTGCTCAGACCCAGGTCATCGGAATCAACAACCGGGGCTATACCGACGGTTTCTATATCGATAACGCCGGAACCAACCACGGTTTCCTGGACATCAAGGGCAATTTCACCACCGTGGATTTCCCAGGCACAACTCTTAATCAGCTTCTCGGCCTGAATAACCTCGAGCAAGCCGCCGGCTATTACGCGGACGCTGCAGGCATCGATCACCCCTATATCTTCGACAATAAGGGCAGGGTGTTCTTCGTGATCACCATCCCCGAAGCGGTGGGCGGGGCTCAAGCCACGGGCATCAGCGACAATGGGTCGATCTCGGGTTTCTACATCGACAGTAAAGGGACCAACCACGGTTTTCTGATCGCCAAGGGACAGTTCCAGACTCTCGATTTCCCACAATCGACACTCACGCAGGCATTCGGCTTGAACAATCACGATGAAGTCGTTGGGCAATATGTAGATGCGTCAGGTCTAACCCACGGTTTCATCTTTGACGACGGACGCTTTACATCGGTCGATGACCCAGAAGGCGTCGGCACAACCACAATCAACGGGATCAACGACCGTGGACAAATCGTTGGATTTTACGTAGCCGCCGGCGGAAACACGGATGGATTCGTTGGATCTAAGTAACCGCGAGGTCCGTAATCAAACCGTGCACATCGGGAAGCATGCTCGGTCCCATAAGTAGGGACCGGGCATTGCTACCTCGAAGGATGCGTTTGTTCCATCGCTCATCGGAACGCGGAGTCGCTCTATCCCGCTCTCGCCAGACGCCTGGCGGTAGTGCGGTCAACTCATGTAAGTACGAAGGAGAACATCAGTATGACAACACTTACTTATAGCGTCGCGGGCATGCGGCTATACCCACCAACCGTAGGCCAGCGCGTGCAGCTGCGGGCGAACGGTATAGGCGGCGAAGTGATGGTAGGACAGCCGGGTCCAGGTCACGGCGTCCTTGCCCTCCTTAATGTGCTGCTGCGCCGTGCCGCGATGCGTGCCGCGCTAGGCGCGCTCGCCGTGGCGTGCATCTCGTGTGCGGCACCGATTTCCAACGACGCAAAGCTTCACCTGGCAGCAGCTCCGGAGGACTTCAAAGCCCTCGGCATCGGAAACGAGATCGAGGTCCGAGAAGACGGGCGGCGCACCCCGAAATCCTCGGCTTATTTCGAGTGGTGGTATTTTGATGGGTTGTTCGACGACGGGACCGTGTTCGTGGTCTGGTTCGGTGATAACTGGCTCTACGGATCGCACAAACGGGCCCTGAATATCGATCTGACGCCGCCAGGAAAGCCGACCCGGCACCTCGTGCGGACCTTCGACGAACCGGGATCGTTTTCGAGCGACCATACAGATGTTCAGATCGGCCCTCATAGCTTTAAAGGCGACCTCGAAACCTACTCCATTCACGTGGACGCCGCTGAAACCGGCGGTGTGGGCTGCGATCTGAATCTGCGCCGCAGGGTCGCGTCCTGGCGTCCGGCAACGGGCTACATCGAGGCGGGCGACGAGTTCTTCGCGTGGCTTGTGGCCGTGCCGGAGGGAGCTGTTGCGGGGACGCTGACCACAGACGGCGTGATCCGCCAAGTTACGGGCAGTGGTTATCACGATCATAACTGGGGCAATGTTTCACCAGCCAATCTATTCGACAACTGGTGGTGGGGGCGCGGCAGAACCGGCGGCTACACGATCATCGCCGCCGATATCCATGGCAAGGCCGCGATCGGCGGGACCCGTATTCCACTCTTCTTCATCGGTGATGACCATCAGGTGCAGGTCAATGCCTACGGATCCGACGTATTGGCGGTGGACGGTGGCCCCGTACGCCATCCCGATCCAAAGCATGAGCGCCGCATCCCATCAGGAGTCTCGTACGCCACCGCTGATGGAAGTCGGGCTGAATTCAAGATTTCCGATCGCCTGGTGAAGTCCGTCAATGAGCTTTCGGATCAATCGTTTTTTATAAAGACCGCCGCGACGATCATGGCAAAAAAGCCTTGGTATACGCGCTTCGTGAGCCCAATAACACTCGAGTTACCTGGACAACCCCCGCGCGAAGGGGAAGGCACACTGGAGCGTTTTGAACTGAAATGAATCGAGCAGGCGCGCGGTCGATCAAGAATCCATGGAGACGGAGTATGAAGAAACGAATCGTGTCGATCACACTCTTGACATGTGGCCTTCTCTATAAGCCTAGCGTCATCCAAGCTCAGGCCCCGGTGAGGGCTTTGACGTCGGAAGCCCCGATCCTTCCGATGAACGTCAATTTTCGGTACGTGCCACAATATTTCACACAGTCAGTTGAAGGTGATCCACGTTACGCAAGGATTGAGGCACTGGTCGACGAAGGTCGTTGCGAAGTAGTTCTGCTCGACAAAACCGTGAACCGAACTATCTCTTACTCTACCTTGAGTCGCAAGGTGGATGCCCTAAAGGCAAATGGAGTGGATGCCTATGCGACGCCAATCGATTTTGAAGCCTTTACGCTTGGTCACTCCACGCCACTATTCCGAATTCGCCTTCACGATCGGATCGGGCAGGTGATCGAGTGGCAATTCGTCGCCGGTCAAATGGTGCCCCACGCTTCGCCGGAGGTGATTTCTCGAACCGACGCTTCGGGTATCGCTTTCTTTTATGCTCCACGCCGTGCCGCAGCGGCTGTGGGAACTTCATTGACAATCGGGGACAGAAAATACATTCCGGGACCGCCGCAATCCCACTATCCGTTCGGCACATTCTATGCCAGCGACATGAC
>DATFUO010000136.1:0-9718 GCA_035260785.1 Burkholderiales bacterium | reverse complement strand
GAACGCCTCCAGGTCTTCGCGCAGCGACCCGCAGTCCGGGGTCGGCACCAGGTCGGCGGCGTGGTTGGCGAAAGCTTCGAGGATGAGCTCGGCACGCGAGCCCCACCATCTGTAGATGGTCTGCTTGCCGACGCCGGCGTGTCGGGCGACACCTTCGATGGTGACGGCGTTGTAGCCATCCTTCTGCATGAGTTGCAGCACCGAATCGAGGATGGCGCCGTGGCATTGCGTGCTGCGCGGCCTGCCGCGCAACGCCTTGGCGTCGTCGTCGTCGGGTATTTCGATCGCAGCGGCTCTGGCCATATACAGGGTTTCCCGGGGCTTATTGTAACGAAGTGTATTTTACAGAACGGTCCGTCTCGTTTTAAGATGGATTTGTGAACCGAAGCGTCTCGTAACGAAGCGTCATCATATCACCCGATTTCCCGCCGCCGCGAGCGCGAATGCTCCCGGCGGCGAAACCAGTTTATAAGGCGTCCCAACCATGTGGATAGTCGTCCTCGCCCTGCGCCGCCCCTACACGTTCATCGTGATGGCGCTGCTCATCCTGGTCCTCGGCATCGTCGCCATCAAGAAAATGGCGACCGACATTTTTCCGAAGATCAACATCCCGGTGGTCAGCATCATCTGGCAGTACAGCGGGCTGCCGCCGGCGCAGTTCGAGAAGTACATTACGACGTTCAGCGAGTTCACGGTCTCCTCCGCCGTCAACGACGTCAAGTCGATCGAGTCGCAGACGGTCAACGGCGCGACGATCATCAAGATCTTTTTCCAGTCGGGTGTGGACATCGCCAACGCGGTGGCCCAGACCACGGCGATATCGCAGACCATCCTGCGCCGCATGCCGCCGGGCACGACTCCGCCGCTGATCCTGCAATACGACGCGTCCAGCGTGCCGATCATCCAGTTGCTGCTGGCAAGCAACAAGCTCTCCGAAGCGCAGCTCTATGACTTCGGCCTGTACCGCGTGCGCCAGGCCATCGCGCCGGTGCGGGGTTCGCGCCTGCCGCTACCGTTCGGCGGCAAGCCGCGCCAGATCATGGTGGACATCGATCCGGCCGCCATGACCGCCCACGGCCTGAACCCGATGGACATCACCAACACGTTCGCCGCGCAGAACCTGAACCTGCCCACCGGCAGCGCGAAGATCGGTACCAAGGAATACATGGTCGGGTTGAACAGCAACCCGGAAAACATCGCGGCCATGAACGACGTGCCGATCAAGTCCGTCAATGGCTCGATGGTGTACGTGCGCGACGTGGCCAACGTGCGCGACGGCTTCGGCGTGCAGACCAACGTGGTGCGAAGCGAAGGCCGGCGCGGCGCGCTGCTCACCGTGCTGAAGACCGGCGGCGCTTCGACCCTGGACGTCGTGCAAGGCATCAAGGACGCGCTGCCCGCGCTGCGCGCGACCTATCCCGACATCGAGATGAGTGAACTGTTCGACCAGTCCTCCTTCGTGCGCGCGGCGGTGGACGGCGTGGTGGTCGAGGGCCTGATCGCGGCCCTGCTGACCGGCTTCATGATCCTGTTGTTCATCGGTAGCTGGCACAGCACGTTGATCGTGACGATTTCGATCCCGCTGTCGATCCTGACCTCGCTTTGCATTCTTTCCCTGACCGGCGAATCGCTCAACATCATGACCCTGGGCGGACTCGCGCTCGCGGTCGGTATCCTGGTGGACGACGCCACGGTGGAGATCGAGAACATCCACCGCAACCTCGACCTCGGCAAACCGCTGGAACGGGCCATCCTCGACGGCGCGCAACAGATCGCGGTGCCTGCCTTCGTCGCCACGCTCGCGATTTGTATCGTGTTCGTGTCGGTGGTGTTCCTGACCGGTCCTGCGCAATACCTGTTCGTGCCGTTCGCGCTCGCCGTGGTGTACGCGATGCTGGCCTCCTACCTGCTGTCGCGGACAGTGGTGCCGGTGCTGGCGAAATACATGCTGCGCAGCGAAGCGCACGTCGGCACCTCGCGCGAGGAAGCCCACGCCGCGCCCGTGAAGCGACGCAACGTGTTCCAGTACATCCAGCATGGATTCGAATCGGGCTTCGAAAGCGTGCGCGTGCGCTACATCCGCGCGCTCGACTGGGCGCTGAACAACCGCGTCGTGCTGTTCGCGGTGTTCGGCCTGGTGGGCCTGGCCAGCGTGGCCGTGATGCCGTTCATCGGCCGCGACTTCTTCCCGCAGGTGGATGCCGGCCAGATCCGCATGCACGTGAACGCGGCCCCCGGCACTCGCCTGGAGGAAACCGAAGTCGTATTCACGAAGGTGCAGAACGCCATCCGTGAAATCATCCCGGCCAGCGACATCGCGCTGTCGATGGACAACATCGGCCAGCCGCAGCCGGTCAACATGGCTTTCGTGGATTCCCCCGCCCTGAGTTCCGCGGACGGCGAAATCCTGATCAAGTTCAAGGAGGAGCGCGCGAAGTCCACGCCCGAGTACGTGCAGATGCTGCGCGCGGAATTGCCGAAGCGCTTCCCCGACGTCACCTTCTTCTTCCAGCCGGCGGATATCGTCAACCAGATCCTGAACTTCGGCGTGCCCTCGCCCGTGGACGTGCAGGTCGCCGGGTACAGCCCGAAGCTGTACGGCATCGCGCGCGAGATCGAGGCGAAGCTGAAGGCCATCCCCGGCGCCGCGGACGTGCACTTGTACCAGGTGCTCAATGCACCGGCGCTACAGGTCAACGTGGACCGCGCGCGTGCTGCGGAATTGGGCCTGACGCAACGCGACGTCGCCAACAATCTGCTGACGGCGCTGTCGTCGAGCTCGGTCGTGAGCTTCAACCTGTGGCCGGATCCGAAGACCGGGGTGACCTACCCGATCGCGGTGCAGACGCCGCAATACAAACTCGATTCGATCGAAGACATGATGAACACGCAACTGCCCGGCAACGGCCGCGGCGCGTCCAGCATGCAGTTGTTGTCGAACGTGGCGACGGTGGAGCGGCGCGAAACGCCGGCCGTCATCAGTCACTACGACATCCAGCCGGTCTACGACGTCCTCGCCAATGTGCAGGGTCGAGACCTGGGCTCCGTCTCCGATGAAATCGACAAGGTGCTGGCCGATTACTACCCGCCGAAACCGCCCTTCCTGAAGACCGCGCTGTGTCCGGCCAATCCCGGCATGCTGACCTCGTGGGCGTGCGCCAAGGCTGAACCCCCGAAGGGCCCGGACGGCAAGCCGATCGAGCCAAAGCTACCCCCCGGCACCAAGCTGACCGTGCGCGGCCAGGTGGACAGCATGAACACCGCGTTCACGCGCATGGGGTACGGCATGCTGTTCGCGGCGATGCTGATCTACTTCCTGATGGTGGTGAACTTCCAGTCGTGGATGGATCCCTTCATCATCATCACGGCACTGCCGGGCGCCTTATGCGGCATTGCCTGGATGCTGTTCATGACGCACACGACGTTCAGCGTGCCGTCGCTGATGGGCGCGATCATGTGTCTGGGCGTGGCGACGTCGAACTCGATCCTGATCATCACGTTCGCGAACGAGCAATTGCACACCGGCAAGACGCCGCACGAGGCCGCGCTGGCCGCCGGCTTCACGCGGCTGCGCCCGGTGCTGATGACAGCCTCGGCGATGATCATCGGCATGGTGCCGATGTCGCTGGGGCTGGGAGAAGGCGGCGAGCAGAACGCGCCCCTGGGCCGTGCCGTCATCGGCGGGCTGATATTCGCGACATTCTCAACATTGCTATTCGTACCGACAGTATTCGCGTTCATCCGCGAACGTGTGCGCCATACGACCGAGCCTGAGCCGCTGCTGAGCAGCGCGCCGCAGCCCGGTTGATTCATCCGACAGCGAGGCCCGAAATGGAATACGACGACACAAGCGACGAAATCAGAAAAGCCCTGGCACGCGGACCGGGCCGCGGCGCAAGCCGTATGCGCACCATCGCGATCGTGATGATCTCGGGGGTGCTGGTGCTGGTCGGGTTGCTCGGCATCGGGCTGATCCCGCGCCTGCAGACGCAGAAGGCCAATGCCGACATTCCCAAGGACGGCCGCCCGATCGTATCGGTCATTCCGGCAATGCGCGGCAATGCGGTCAGCGAGGTGAACCTGCCTGGCACGCTGCTCCCCTACCAGGAAACGCCGATCTATGCGCGCACCAACGGCTATGTGCGGCGCTGGCTGGTGGACATCGGTGCCAGGGTCACCGAAGGCCAGTTGCTGGCCGAGATCGACACGCCGGAAGTGGATCGCGAGCTCAAGCAGGCGGTGGCCAATCTCGCGCAGGTCAAGGCTCACCTGGACCTGGCCCGCACGTCCGCCGAACGCTGGCAGCAACTGCTGACACGCAAAGGCGTGTCGCAACAGGAAGTCGACGAGAAAGTCGGCGCATACGAAGCGGGCAAGGCCGACTTCGCGGCGATGGAAGCCAATGTGCAACGCCTGCAGGAAACGAAGCAGTTCCAGCGCGTGGTCGCGCCTTTTGCCGGCACGATCACTGCGCGCAACGTGGATGTGGGCTGGCTGATCAACGCCGGCGCCAACGATCCGTCGCGCTGGATGTACAAGCTCGCCAAGATCGGCACGCTGCGCCTGTACATCAACGTGCCGCAGAACGCGATGCGCCTGATCCAGACCGGTGCGCCGGTGGACGTGATGCTGCAGGAATTCCCCGGCAAGCCCTTCCCGGGCAAGATCGTCCGCACCGCCGGCGCGCTCGACGCGCAATCGAAGACGCTGCTGACAGAAGTACAAGTGGCGAACGACAAAGGCGACTTGCTGGCCGGCATGTATGCGTCGGTGCGTTTCAAGGTGAACCAGCCCACGCCCACCATCATCCTGCCATCCAACACGCTGATCATGCGTGCCGACGGTCCGCAGGTGGCCGCAGTGGACAATGACGTCATCCACATCCGCAAGGTAACGCTCGGGCGCGATTTCGGCCAGCAGGTCGAGATCATTGCCGGTCTGAACGAGAAAGAGCAGATCGTCACCAATCCGCCCGACTTCCTGCGCGAAGGCGTGGCCGTCAAGGCGACGGCACCGGAACAGAAAAAATGAACGTCCAGGACACGTCTCGCGCACTCGCTTCCTTAAGCCCGCGCCGGCTGGCGGTGCCGGCGCTGCTGCTGATGCTGGCCGGCTGCGTCGTCGGCCCGGACTACAAGCGCCCCGAAACCGGCACGCCCAAGGCGTGGAAGGAATCCAATCAATCGAACGCGACTGCTGCGGCCTTGCCGGCCACATGGTGGGAAGTCTTCGGCGATACCAAGCTCAACGAACTGGAAGACCAGGCAAAGGTCCAGAGCCCGAACCTGCGCGCAGCCGCAGCACGGGTCATGCAGGCGCGCGCGATCGCCCGCGTGTCGGAGGCGGACTTCTATCCGGACGTGACGCTCGATCCCGGCGTCTCGCGCGACCGTTACTCGGAAAACCGTCCGGTGCAGCCGAACGTGCCGGTCGTCGGCTATACCGCGAACCATTTCCGGCTGCCGCTCGACGCTTCCTACGAGATCGACGTCTGGGGCCGCGTGCGCCGTGCGGTGGAGTCCGCCGATGCCCGCCTGGAAGCGAGCGCAGACGATTACTTCACGGTGCTGCTGACCCTGCAGGCCGACATCGCGCAGAACTACTTCGCGCTGCGCTCGCTCGACGCCGAACGCGATGTGCTGCGCCGCGCCATAGAAATCCGCCGCCAGGCGCTGGAGCTGATCAGCGTCCGGTACGAGGGCGGCATCGGCAGCGAGCTCGATGTCACGCGCGCGAAAACAGAAGTCGCCTCGGCGGAATCCGAATCGATCAGCGTCAGCCGGCGCCGCGCCGAAATCGAGCACGCCATCGCGGTGCTGATTGGCAGACCTCCTGCCGAATTCGGGCTTGCCGAGAATCCGCTGAACCTCGCGCCGCCTGCCATTCCCGCGGGACTGCCTTCCGAACTGCTGGTACGCCGTCCCGACGTGGCACAGGCGGAACGGCTGCTGGCCGCGCGCAATGCCGAGATCGGCGTCGCCAAGGCCGCGTATTTTCCGAGCATCCGGCTGACCGGCGCGCTCGGCTTCGACAGCGCGGAACTGGGCGACCTGCTGAAGTCCGGCAGCCGCGCCGGTTTCCTCGGTGCGGGTGTCTCGCTGCCGATCTTCGACGGCGGACGCATCAAGGGCAACGTGGATCTGGCCAAGGCCGTCTACGAGGAGAATCTGGCGCAGTACCGCGGTCGCGTGCTCGGCGCTTTCGGGGAAGTCGAAGATGCGCTGTCCGGCCTTAGAATACTCGCGGAGCAGGCCGACGCGCAGGCACGCGCACTGGCCTCGGCGCAGCAGACGGCCGAGATTTCCACGACGCGATACGAAGCCGGCCTGGTGATTTTCCTCGAGGTCGTCGATGCCGAACGCACCCGGCTCGCGACCCAGCAGCTCGCCACCCAGATCGACGGCCAGCGCCTGGTCGCGAGCGTCGGCCTGATCAAGGCGCTGGGCGGCGGCTGGCAGGAAGCAAACCGCGGCAAGATTCTGGAGTCGCGCGCGGCGAATTGAAGCCGTGACGAACGTGACGACGTAACGGGGTAAGAGCAGGGCCGAGTACCGAGTGAAGAGCGAGGACTCCGCTTCTACCTGTCACGCCGTCACAATCGTCAGCCGTCACGATCGTCACGTTCGTCACGGGGTGTAATCGTCCCTCGCCCTTGCGCGCCACGCTACATGCTGAGCAGCAGCTTTGCCTGCAACACCTCCGGCCGCTGGGTATCGCGCTTCGCGGTCAGTTCGAGCAGTTGGTCGGCGAGTGCGCGGGCCAATTGCCTGTCGCCGGACTGCTCGGCGGCACGGGTGGCGTTGGCAATGGCGCGGTAACGGTTCGGTTCGGTCGCAATTTCGCGCTCGAATTCAACCAGCGCCGCATCCGGGCGGTTCATTTCCAGCAGCATCTCTCCGAGCAGTTCACGCGCCGGCACCAGCGGGCCCGGCGTGACGGGATGCTTGTCGCTCTTCGATTCCAGGTCGACGGCCGCTTGCATCGCGGCCAGCGCCTCGTCCTTCTTTCCGTCGGCAAAGGCCAGCCAGGCTGATGCCGCGATAATCTGGATCTGCGCCTGTTGCGCCCAGTAGCCGAGCTTCATCTTCTGCATATCCGCCTGCAGTTGCCGGAGCCGCCCGATGTCCGCCGCCGCATTTGCTTTGTTTCCAAGGCGGGCCGCACCCAATGCACGCGCGTAGACCACGACCGCTTCGGCATGAGGAAACTGGTCCCAGGGCATGTCCTTCGGTCGCAGTTCGAGTTGCGCTGCGTCGTCCCAGCGCCGCCGTTCCAGGGCGAAGCGCGCCGGCATCGCCGCCAGCGCGTAGGCCGCGCCAAGGTTGGCGGCATCGAGCCGCTGTATCGGGGCTACCTCTTCGATGAGCTGCCGGGCCGCCGTATCCTGTGCACGCTGGAGGTAGGCATACATCATGTAATCCATTGCGTGCAGTGCGTTGTAGGAACCGAGGCTCAGCGAAGGGGATTGCAATTCCGCTTTTGCCGCCCGCACCGATGCGCTGTTGGTCTGGATCGAATCTTCCCAGAGCCCGAGCCGGGTGAAGATGTGCGCCGGCATGTGCAGTGCGTGCGGTGCGGATGGCGCGATGGACGCGTAGCGCCGGGCGGCCGGCAGGCCTTTTTCCACGATCGCGGTGTAATCGTAGGCATGGATCAGGTAATGCGCGACACCGGGATGGTCCGAGCGACTTTCGAACATCGGCTCGAGGATCGCACCGGCCTTGAATTGGTTGGCGAAGGTCTTGTCGGTGGGCAGGGCATTGGCAACCAGCGTGAGCGCATAAAAAATCTGGCTTTCCGTGTCGTCCGGATTGGCCAGCGCGACTTTCTCCATCGATTGTTCCCATGCGAGCGCGCGCGGCCGGTGCTCGGTGCCCTGCCAGTTTGCAAACAAAGCGGCGAGCGCATCGATGAAGCCTCTCTCGCGCTCGGTGCGGGCGCCGACTCGCTGCGCTTTTTCGATGAATCCCGCGCCGGCCTGCATCGCCTTTGCCGGCGCCGGCCAGGCAAGCGGATTCGCCAGCGCCGAGAGGGCCAATCCCCAATCGGCCATGCCGCAGGTCGGATCGAGTTCCAGAACTTTATTGTAGGAATCGTTGGCCGGATCGAACCAGAAGGAGTGATAGAGCGCGACCGCACGGTCGAATTCGCGCTGCGCAGCCTCGTTGCAAGAAACGGGGAAATGCACCTTGCCGATTATCTCCGGTCGACCGGAAGGCGCGTCTTCGTCGTGCGCGGCGGCAGGCCTGGGTGCGAAAAGCATGACGAATGCCGCAACCACCGCGGCGAGGGTTGGTCTGGCCATGGCGTCCTCCCAAAGATCTATGCATCCCGAATCCAGTTATAGGCGAGGATCGACCGATGTCAACAGCGGCCGGCATCGCGCTACGCCATTGCGCGGTCCAGGGCTTCGGCGACGAATTCGAGCCGATCCTGGCCGAAGAACATCCGATCGCCGACGAAAAAGGTGGGCGCACCGAACACGCCGCGGCCGACCGCCTCGTCGGTGTTGGTCTTCAGTTGCTGCTTCACGGCGGGATCGGAAACGAGTGCCAGCATGCGATCGATGTCGAATCCGCCCTCTCACAGTACCGCGGCGATTTCGTCCGGCTGGTTGAAGTTGCGGTGGGATTCCCAGATTGCCCCGAATATCAGTTGCACGTAGCGCAAAAACTCCCGCGGCATGCGCACCTGCATCGCCATCGCGCCGCGCAGCGCCGTCAACGAGTTGACCGGAAAATGCGGAGTCGGATTGAAGGGCACGCCATAATGCTCGCCCCACAATTTCAGGTCGCCGAACATTCATCGCCCCTTGGCAGCGACCGTCACGGGACTGACGTTGCCGGTCGCCTTGAAGACGGCTCCCAGCAGAATCGGCCGCCAGATTATTTCTGGCGTTTCGCGCGGCGGTGATTTTCGGCAACTGGGTATACGCGAGGTAGCTCGTCGCGCTGGCGAAATCGAACAAGAATTCGACGCTTCTGGTCATTTCATTAAGCGTGACGGCGTGACGGCGTGACGGTCGTAACGGCCGTAACGGTCGTAACGGTCGTGACAACGTATTAAAACCGGGAATTTCAGTCGACAGTCCGAAGCTTCAGACTCGCCTGAACGACATTACAATCGTCACGATCGTTATGGGCGTAGCCCGGTTATGGTCGTAGACCGGTATCCGAGCTAAGCCGGAATCCCTTTGGGAATCCCCTTGCGGGGCACGATCGTCACGTCCGTCACGGCTTTTCAGGCCTTCTTCGTCGCCTGCCAGGACACAAACTGCACGCCCGCGATTCGCTTCGCCCAGATGGCGTGATAGAGCAGATCCAGTGTGCGGTTCTCGCCCTTCACCGTCACTTCGAATTTGGCGCTGCCGCTGACAATGGCAATCGCCCCGTAGGTGCGCACCTTCGATTCACCCTGATGCATGCCGCGGTACTTCACATTCCCGGAGGTGATGGACTCGATGAAGCTCTTTTTTGTATCGACGACCGTGCTCGAGTGGATGTAAACCAGGTCGTCGCCGAACAGCTTGTTCATAGCAGCGCCGTCGCCACTCATCTGCGCCTTGAAGCGGGCTTCCTCCGCCTTCAGCGCTTCGTCGACGGTGATGGTGCCGCTGCACTCTTGTGCGCCGCTGCCCGGCGCGACGCGCGGGACGATGAAATTGGCCAGTGCACGGACAAGATTGAACATGTCGTTTCCTCCCCTTGTTGTTGATGAG